>NC_012128.1 GCF_000170955.2 Borreliella valaisiana VS116
ATTCTATTGACAAAAATATTAGTTTTTGATATTATACATCTAATTTAATAAAGAGAAGTAAAAGTTGTGTAATTTAAGAAATGTAAAGCGGGTAGATAAAATAAGCTTGCTAGAACTATATAGATATTCAATATTTTTTAGAAATTACATAGAAAATGTAGCAGAAGATTCTCTCAAAAATGGAATTGTTCTTGAGGGTATCAGTCATAATGTTAGTAAACTTGAACTTGCTAAACTGAAGGTGCAACTTAAGAATGCTTTACTAAATTGTATTATAAGCTACCGTTTTCATGGAATTGAATATGTTTTAGTAAAAACTCAAGACGCACTACTAGATCTTGAAGAACCCGTTAATATAGAATTCCCCATTGGATTTGAATATCTTGATTATGAGTCTGTAAGAGATTCGGGGGTTAACTTTGATTATATAACTTATAAAGCAAAACCCAACAATAAGGGCAATTCTTTTGATACGATTAAAATACACAAAAGCCGACTGATAATATATGAAAATTTTGATTATATCTTAAAAAGATATGTTCCGTGTTATACATAAAGTTTTTTGTTAGATATTTATTTATTTGAAAAGATATACGTTGAAATAGAAAAGCGTATTGAAAACCACAATTTTTTGTTTTATAAAGATGAATCTTTGGTTCAACTACAAGACGCTCTCTCTAGTGCTACAACTTCTTTAAGCGCACTTACTCAAAGCAGTAATAATAAAAAAGGAAATAGTATTTTATCTTCTTTTTTGAGAAAACAAAATTCAAACAATCATAGTAAAGATATTTCTAATTTACGCAGCCTTAATGACTCATTGGCACATGAGCTTGCTAGGCTTAAAAACAATCTTAATAATGAGGGGATGTTTTATACAGCTACCTCTAGTGCCTAGTTTGGAGGTTATTAAGTATGATCTTAGCTACTTGAAAGAGGCTTTGACACTTATTAAAGCAAAAATTGGTGCTGATACTAAAGAGCCTCTTACTAGGAGTTTTAACGAGCAGGCTAAAGGACTTGGAAATGATGGTAAAGACGATAGGAGCAATTATTACGACTTTTTAAAAGGCGTTCAAGAGCAAGTTGAAAATTCCTGCAATTTAAAGCTTGCTAAGTATTTTGGTCTTGATATGAGATTTAATTCACTGATTATGTTAAGTGAAGATCAAAAGGTAGAAAGAGACATAAAGTTAATTGAGCTTTACAGCAAATATAACGAGCTTATACAAAGTAGTTCCTTTAATAACGAGGAGCTAGCTATTTTAAAAGAAAAATTACTCTCATTTTGAGAAAAGGAGTTAAAAAGTGATTGAAAATGAAGAAAAAGAAGGCTTGCAAGTACAAGCCAAAGAAGAACAGCAAGTTAAATTTGATACTAAGATTATAAGTTTTGGTGAATATGAAGAGTATATGCGCCTTAAAGAACAAGCAAATAATGTAAAGCCCAAAGAGATAAATCGTGATTTAAGTATAAATGAGCGAATAACAAAAGAACTTGCAGAAGTTGAAGAGAGAGGGTGTGTTGAAAAGCAATTATTACTAGAAGCCGAGCGTATCAATTTCATTTATACGCTCGCAAAAGCGCATCTTAGCAGTCATTTTAATAAGGAGTCACTACTTGAAAAGGATACTCTTTGAAAGACATTATGCAGGCACAGCGTAGAGAGCTTGTTCGCAAGTTTGTTCCAATTGAGCAAATTAAAGCTATTTCTAAATCACCAGATATAAGCCACATTGATGGAGAGATATTAGAACAACTTGTTTCTTTAGCCAAAGTCAATATCAAATTAAGAAAAAACGCCAACGGGAATTCTTCATCTATTGAGTCTATAAAAGGGAATATTATTGCTAAATCAGAAGATAGAATAAGTCTGCTTGATTTTAGTTTTGTTCCAATTAATTTCACGGAGTTTGTACAAGCTGTAAGTAATACGTATAAGCAAAGACGAGTGCAGTTTTATGAAAATCTAAAAAGAAACAAAAGAACAAGTATTGCTTAAAGGAGTTTTAAATGAGCGATATTACAAAAATTAAACAAGATTTTGATAAAAAAGTTGCCGAGATTAAAGCATTAATGAAAAATCCACAACAAGATGCTGGTTTATTTGGTAATTCTATTGAATTTAGAGACAAAAACCTGATTTTTTCAAATTCTGATGGAGTTTGTACTAGTAGTAAAGACAAAATAGAAAATTATCCTGCTAAGGGTTATCCATACAATCTTGGAGTAAAACTTAGTTTCAGTGAAGATAGTACAACAGAGCTTGAAGTTGAGGCTGGTGGTGGTGAAGACTTATACGGAATATGTGTTGATATAGACGAGTTTAGCAAAACTGCAACTGTTGTTCCAATTACAAATAACTTTGAGGGCTATTTAGTAGCAAAAGAAAATGGCGTTAAAGCAAAAGATAAACTCTTTTTTAATAAAGATGGAGAATTGGAAAAAATCAATGGTTCTGCGCCCCAAAATAAGACAACTATTAATGCAATAGCATTGTCTGATGCAAAAAAAATTAGCAATGATGTTTATTTGGTAAAAGTAGCAGTATTTGGCAATAAAGCCATAAGTCAAAATTAATGATATTTAGGAGGATTAGATATGGAATTAGTTGATGAAAATTATTATGCAAAAGTTGTAGCAAATATTATAGGGGAAATTAAGGATCCTATAATGTATAAATGGTTTTTGCCCGAACAAATTGAAGATGTTGATCTACAAATGGGTTATCAAAAAACTGTAAAATGGGATGCATTTCTTAATGCCAACCCTACAACAATTGCCAATGAGGTTAATACTATCTCAACTATTGGATTTAGTTCTGAAGTAGTGAGGCTTAATTATTTGAAACTACAATACAAATTCAGACATTTAAAGCAGACTTCTGAAAAATTTTATACTTCAGATTCTTATATTGGCGACATTAATAATAATCTACTACCTTTTGCTCAAGCTTATAAACTTGCAAGCAGCGAAATTATCAAACTTATCAATCACTTTGTACTAACGGGTACTGTTTCAATTCAAAAAGATGGTAAAAATCAAAAACGTCTACTTCCTAATATGTATGGGCTCCTTAATATGCCATACCAAGTAAAAGAAGAAGTTGATAATGGCAATATGGACAAGATGGATAAAATATTTGAAAAAATTGAATCTGGACTTTCAAAACTAGAGCTAGGGGATGAATTTTCTACACCTATGATGGTAATAGTTGACCCCACAACTTCATTAAAATTGGTAAAACCATATGCAGCAACACAAGCTCCTGCAATTAGTTGTGAAAAATGGGAAGATGTTTTGATTCAGACTATTAAGGCTATTAATAATAGAGAAGATGTTTACATTGAAACTTCAAACTTACTAAAGCACCAAATACTCGTCTATCCATTAAATCCGAAGCTTATTAAGTTCAAGACTAGTAAGTATATGTTGTCTACTCCGAATGAACAAGTTGATAGAGATTCAACTGATATTGCTCATTCATACATTGATTTTGTTTTAGGCGGGTTGTTAGCTACTAAAAATACTATTTTGCAAGTCAATATCATACAAAGTTAAACACCTGGGGGCAAGTGAAATGAGCGAACAAAAAGACTTTCAAACACAAGTTCAAAATGAAGAAGAACTTTTAGTAACAAAACTTCAGAATAAAGTTTTGCTGCTATTAGGAATAGATAAATTTGCACTAAGTAGGCAAAATTTTCTACTTCATTTATCTTTACTTCAGGCCATTCTAGTAACACGTGGTATTGATGCTAGTTCACTTACATATGAACAAATATTTTTGCTTACCTTTTACCACATGGGTTGTCAATTAAGAAAACAAGGGGTTGTTCGCGAATTTGAATTTGAAAGGATCAAAAAAGAAAAGTTCAATGAGCTTGAAATTGATTACTATCCTAGTAGTAGCAAAAGTGAAGAGAGTAGTGGAGAGAGTTGTGCAGCAAGTAAAAACTTTTGCTTACAGCTCGATGCATTTTTAGAAAAGCTTAAGCGCGATACTTCAACTCCATCTTGTATGGGGGTTGTCTAATGAGTGGTATTAGAAAAAGACTAGCGGATATGTCTGCACGTATAATTAACGTTTTTAAGGATCCCGAGCCACTAAGGTTTTATAAAGGAAACATTATAAAACTTGATAATGGCGACTCTTATCAACGAATATTTGACAAAAATGAGTACACTGAATTTATCGGGGTTATTATTGACATAAAGCCACAAGAACTTACAGTGTTACATAATTCAAATTTATTCGATATTCAAGGTTATTCTAAACTTTACACATATGCAGACCTTGACTATGAACTAAAAGACAGAATATCAATTTCGTATTCAGTTTACTTTGAAATATTTAGCATTGACTCTTCAATCGTATATTTTACTTTAGTTTTAAAGGAGTTTGTATGGACAACTTAAAGATAAGCATTGAATTAGAAATTGGTTGATTTGGGGATCGTTCTGATATTGCTAGAATGCATGAAAAAGGGGCACTAATTTACCAGTAAGAAAACATTTAACCAAAATTGCTGGTAGTCCTGAATTTAGAGAATATATCAACAACAGTTATATAAATTCTAAGTTTAATATTGATCCTAAATCTGGAATGCATGCTATAGGACAAGCCTTTGTTAGATATTATCAAAATTATGTACTATCGGGGCAAATCGTGCCGAGCCTAAAGGATAGTACAATCAAAAGCAAATTTAAAAAAGGTAACAGCACTGCATCAATTCCACTTGTTGATACATCTAGAATGTTATCAGAACTTACTTATAAGGTAATACTTGAATGATTGTGACTTTAGATATAATCGTGAGCTATTTACTTAAAATATTTCAAGGATTTAAGGCATATGCAACTGAAAATGATTTTGAGTGTGATATCATAAATACTTACAATCACCCATATCTTTCAAAGATTACAACTTCTAGCCCCAATATAATAGCATTTAAATTTAATGGGACTCAACATTTGTTTGATCATAACTGCAAAACTGGTGCATTCTATGATAATGCTTTGGAGTTTAGTTTAAATTTTCAAATATATATTATTGCAATAGTGTTGAATGATAGGGATTTTGATGCAAATTCACGTATGTTAGTACTTTATGGGCTGCTTAGCGAGTTTATGCATAAAAAAACATACAATTATACGTTATCTAATCCACATCAATCCGAATATGTTACTAAAATAAGCTTTTACATTTATCCAATATCAAATATGCAAACAGTTGGCAGGATTTCTTTAGGAACAAAGTATAGCAATCATGCATACAGCGCGTCTGTAGCATGTAATGCTAGTATAAAAGCAATCGAAATTTTAAAGGGGGGATACAAAATTGCCACAAGATACAATTAGTGTAAGTTTAGTTACTTCTAGGATTCAAACTAATAAGCCTAATTATTATAATCCACTTTTAGTGTATAAAGCAGCCAAAATAAAAGTTAATAAAGATACCGCTGATTATAAAATATTGAGCTTGACTATCAATAACTATGAACAACAAATTGAAACTTTAGAAAAAGACAATGAAAATGGAGAACCGCAGTTTGGAAAAGAAAAGACACTGCTAAAAACCGCAATGTCTGATTTTTTCAATTCAAGTGAAGAGCCATTAAAATCAGCTATTCTTTTCATTTATAAGGAAAAGCCCAAAAAACTAAAAGATTATCTTAAAGAACATAGGCACTCTTTTGTTGTGCTTATTAATACCCAAAGTGACAATGGGAATTCAGATGATGGGTTGACAGTTTATAAAGACGACTATAATAAGTTTAAAATGCCCTCAACTTTTTTTGTATTCTCAACTAAAGAAGATTCAATAAAAGAAATTTTCAATAATGGCAAGGGCAATACTGAAAAAGCTAGAAATATTGTTGTTTATAGTAATAATCAGGACAATCTACACCTAAAATTTGTAAGTCAATATTTGCATCAAGCTAGCATTTCTCATTCAACTAATCCCTATGGTATGCCATTATCTGCTGTACCACTTGTTGACGACACTGTAATTGGAAAGTTAAGAACTACAAATATAAACTTTTACGCACTTCTTAATGAAACTGGTCTTGATGGCATGCATGCCTTTAAAGAAGGCGTTGATCTAGCTGGAAACCCAATAGACGAGCTTTTTACTTATCATTACATAAAAAATGAGGCCATTATTGAGCTTATCCGAATTTGGAACAAAAACAATAGACAAAACAGCAAATTATCTGCACTACAACTTAGTGGAGCTAGGTACAATGCATATACTTCTGCAATTGAGTGTATGCTAAAAAGGTTCGTTGATAGGGAATTAATTATCGAATATAAAGATTTAAAACTGATTTTATCTCCATCTTCAAATCTTAAATTGGAACTTAGTGTGAATATTACTTATAACTTTAGTATTAATTCTGTTGCCTTAGTAATTACTTCTCAATATATAGTTGATTATCAAAATAGCTTAAGGGTATAAGGAGTGAAAAATTATGCAATTTTATGATTTACGCAAAGTTTACTTTTCAATCGGTGGCAGACAACTGCATAGTGGTAAGTTAGAACTTACAAGTGAGCCTACAACAAGAGCAGTGGTTAGTAATGAAGACAAGGGAATGCCTGTAATAAGCTTGAGGGATCCCAAAACCATAACTTATGTTTTCAATATTGAAGTTACTCTAGGTAGTTATGACTATATTTTGTTAACTGAAATTTCAGACGATCAGTTTTATAATATGGATGTTAGCAAATATGATAAAATGCTTGATTTAGTATTCAATGACAGAATTGCTACCAAAATTATTACTAACTATGCAATTTTTACTGAAGAACCAGCAAGAAGTTATTCAGCAGAAGCCGAAAAAGTTACTTTTGAAATTAGAGCTATTAATTGCCAAAAAACCAGCCCAAATAAAAACTAAAAGGAGAATTTTACTATGATAATGCGATACAAAATGAAAATTTTGACTAAAAACAAAACCTATGAATACCCACTTAGAGTATTGCCGGTCTATGAATGGGACAAGGTACTGGGATTTAATCAAGGTGATGCTGTTTATAAGCTTAATGAAGTGAAATATCTAAGAGAAATTACAGGCTTAATGATAAGTCCAAAATTTTTAGACGAATTCTATGCGATTCTAGATGCAAATAGAGAATTTATTTCTTACTACAAGGATTATCTTGTTGCTATTATTTACACCGCGCAATTTAATACTTTTCATATGGACAATGATCTAAAAACCCCCGCTTTAGTATATCTGAGTGAATATGAAAATAATGTTGGTGATTTTGTTACTTTTGACTATATCAATGATAATTTTGATTATACAAACACTTACATCAAATTCTAATGAGCTAGATACTAAATGAGCAAAAGAAATAGAGAGCTTGATCAAGCTCTTGCAAGTCTTAACGAGATCAGAAAAAAGTATTTTAACTTGCTTGATGAGATAAAAAACAATAAGTACTACTTTCCAGTAATAATGAATATTTGCTCATACGAAAATGTTAAGAAATTGCCTTATGATGAGCTTATTGAAGTCAACCAAATTTCCGATTTTAAATTAGAAAAAGAATTGTATGAATTAATTCTAAGTAAATTAGGGCTTAATGAGCGACAAATTCACCATTAAATTTAAAGGTATTCTTGATCATGCAGCAACAAAAAAGTCTATCGAACAAGATATTACTAAAATGGAGAAATATCTTAAGCCTAGAAAATCTAGTTTGGATAGTACTAAAGATATTGTAAAAAATAATTTGGCAGATAAGAAAAAATAATTAAGCAGACAATCCAAATTTGAAAGTTTAAGAGAGTGCGTTGAGAAATATAGACTTGCACAGACTAAAAAGCTTATAAAACAAGGTATGGGATTTGAAAAAGCCAAAAAAGAGGCATTCAAAAGATCTTTAATGTCTGATAGGGACAAAAGACGCCTGGAGGAGTATAAAGAACTTACAAAAGAATCAAAGGCAAAAAATAAAATGATGGTGACTTCTCAAGGAAAAGGACTTGTTGCCAAAATTGCAATAGGTAGCGCCCTAGGAAATGTTATTAGCAATGTTATGGATAAAGCAGCAGGAGGACTTTTGGGATTTGCTAAAAAATCGGTTGAAGAAGCATCCAAAACAAATAAAACTAAACTTCTCAATAGCGCGTTTTTTACAAAAGAAGAACGTGATACGATTATGGGAGCTAAAGGTAAAAGGGGGATTCTTAGTGGAATGAAGGGATTTGAGCGTGATTTAGAAAAAGAAGAGTTTTTGCATCAGGCGAGCGTCTTTAAAGGGACTCTAAGAGATTTAGATAGGTTAAGTACAGATAATTTGAAAAAAGCAATAGAATTTTCAGCTATGATAAAATCTAGCGGTGCTATGAGCAGTGAGGATGCTTGAAAAGCTGTTAATAGTCTCCTTGGCGGTGAAGGGGATGAGCTTTTCGATTTATTGAAAAGGTCGGGGATTGGCGAAAAATATATAGAAAATGCTAAAATGGCTTGGCAAAGCGGAGCTAAAGTAGATCTAGAATCCAGAATTACTAAGATGGTTGAAATGATGAGCGATTACAAAACTTTAGGTATTGCAAAAAAAGCCGATACCAAAGAAGAGATCGATAGCAATTTGGCCTCAGCTAAGCAAACTCTTTCAAACTTAAACAACACTATTCTGGATCCATTACTTAAATTCATCAAAATGGTCGCTGATTATCTTAATGGATTTACTTTCCAAACACATGTTATTGAGCCTTTTTTTAAAGAGTTGAAAAGTCTTTTTGCCAATTTGCCGTTAATTGGTAGGGCTTTTAGAGATAATCTCGAACTATATCATCAGCTACTCTATCTAGAAGTGACAATCTTTTGATAATGCCTAATTCAAGCAGCATTCAAAAAACACCAATTTCTAAACAATTACTGGGAGTACCGTCTGATTTTACGCATGGTAGAAGTTTTGCTTTTGGGCCCACACTTTATTCATATGAATATAAAGATAAATCAATAACTATCAAAATGGAAAACTCCGATACCGCTACTCTTGTTTTTTATAAATATAATGATAATTATCCTATTTATCTTGATATTGAGCTTGATGTAGAACACTATAACAATATAACTACTAAAGCGGTATATCTAAAGTATAACGATGAAACTGAAAAAAGCATGGTTTATGAACAATCCTATTCCCCACGAGGACTATCTAGTAGAGTTCCTATTTACAAAGGATAGTATGTCCAAAAAAGAGCATACACATCAGGAAATTCAATTCCAGTTCTTTTAAAACTGTGAACTTTTTTAGCAAAAATTAAAGTTTTGGTATATAATATATACATGTAAAAATTAAAATCGAGGATTAAAAAATGGATATTAAAATAACAGAACTTCTAATTAATTTAAACGAAATAAAACTTATAGCCGTAATGATTTTTGTAACAGTGCTAGTTCTAGGGAGGTTGATTCTTCTAAAACCACTACTAAAAGACATATTATCTATAGTAATAGGTGAGATTTTTAGAAATGGAAATGGCAATAATCATATTAAAAAAAGAGATTAATTCGTGAAATTATCTAAAGACAATCTTGAGATTGGACTTACATCCATATCAACCCTTATTGACGTATTCTCTAAATTTGAAGATGAATTTGACGAAATTGCACATAAAGGATTTTTTTTGGTTTATGAATTATATTCTCATTATAAATTAATCTATAAAGCAAATATGGAAAGACTTGAGAATACATTAACTCCAACAATAGCTGAAACACTAGCTCCATTGAATGAGAAAATCAATCAATGTATTGATCTGATTAATTCTAATGAAAAAAATCTAAAAATATCCAATAATTTAAAATTCAACAAAGAAGGAAAACCTATCTATCAAGAAGGAGCAAATAATGCAAAATAACACTATTGGTTTAGGACTTAATTTGCTATCCAGCTTAACCAACATAGCTAAAGCTGAAACAAACATAGATCATAACTACATTAATACTTTTAGCAGGGTAATAGATTTTTTTTACAAAACATACATAGGAGCACTAAAATCTATGGAAACAACCGAATCAATGAAAATATTTAAAGAAATACAAGACATTGTGAACTGCAACATTGAGATAATAGAAGCAGCTATTTTCTAACAGCAAAAATAAAAGAATCATATCTTCACTAAAAGCAAAGCGCAATAAAATCATGAAAGAATATTTAAGCGCTCTCAAAAGAGGTGAAAATGCTTAAATTATCAAACTACTTATTAATTACTTTACTACTATGTTGTACTACTATTGCTAGTTTACCAGAAGAGCCGGAGCCGCCAATTATTCAAACACTAGAATCTTTGGCTAAATATGAGGCGCAACTATCAGATTATGTTATGTATCTTGTAACATTCTTAAGCAAAACAAAATCTAAAGTTAATGATCCAAATTACCCAACATATACTTATCCCGATTTATCAAAACTAAAAGACGAACACTCTATAACTTCAATAAGACATAATATTAAACTACTTTTAGAGTACATTCAAAAAAACAAAACCTATGGCAAAAAAAGTCTATAATCAATATTCTTATTTAAAAATGTAAATTACAAAAAGGTTTTTCTTGCAAGAACTTATACAATTCAAATAGAAATTATAAATAATCCTCTCAAAACATATAATTTATCATTTCTAAACAACACCCCTAAAAACAGTAATTACTAAATACTCTGTTTTGATCCTTATAAATTAACAATATTTTTAAAAATAGGAGCTATATTTATAAAAATAAATCTTATTATTACTCAACATATTGTACTAGAGATAAAAAAGGAGAACAAAAATGAAAATTATCAATGTATTATTTTGTTTATTTTTACTAATATTAAACAGCTGCAATGCTAATGATAACGACACTTTTAAAAACAAAAATCAACCTATTGAGCCCCAACAAGCAAAAAATAAGGAAAAATATAATTTGGGACAAAAAGAACTACAAAAAGGGGTCCTAAAAAAGCCACAAAAAGAAATCCCAAAGTCTAGAGAAGACCTTCTTAAAGAAAAACTGACTGACGATCAAAAAATACGCCTTGATTGGTTAAAAACCGCCCTGACTGGTGAAGGAGAATTTGACAGATTTTTACAACATGATGAAAACAAAATAAAAATAGCACTTGACCACATAAAAACTGAACTTGATAAATGCAAGGGAAAACAAACTGCTGCTGAACAGGAAGCCATTTTCAAAGGTATAGTTCAAGGGTCACTTCACGGTAATGATATAAATCAAGTACAACAAGCAATTTGTTTGTGCGACATTTATCCGTAATAATATAACCCCCCTTATTTGGGGGCTTTAAACATATTGCTATGCTGCAAATATATAATCAAATTGTTTATCTTCTTTCAACGTACAAAAGAATAATAGCGGGCTAGGGCCATAAGAAGTCCTCTTAAACGCCATAAACTTTTCAAAATCTTGTAAATCCTTTAATCTATTATTTCTCTTAAAATAGTCTTTTATAATCTCTGCCCAATAGTTTATACTCTTAAAATCAATATTTTGCTCAAAATGCACAATTAAATCAGCTTCAATTTTCTTGATATCATCAACATTATTGGGGTCTATTTTCTGAATAAAACTTATTTTTTTGAATAATTGAGTTTATATTATCTTTTGTTGTAGTGCTATTTACCCAATTTTTTATATTAGACAACGCTTCTTTAAAAACCCCGTAATAATAAAGCCTATCTTTTTTTTGTTCTTGATTAATATCTCTTTTCTGGTTTTGAATAGTGTTATTTTTCTGAATTTGATTAATCTCTTGTTTTTGTTCCTTTTTTTGTACTTGTTCTTGATTGATATTAACTTGCTTGTTGGGCATAGAATTTCCGTTTTCATAATTATTGTAAATAGAAGCTGCATCTGTATCAACTTCACTTTCTACAATAAGACATGCAACTAAAGCGTACCTTTTAAAATAAGTAATAGCTGATCCAACCAGTTGTGGCAATGTATTCACATTTTTAGAACCATTTTCATTGTTCCATTGTAAATTTTCCGTAAAAATTCGTGTATCAAATGATTCTCTGTATCCAGTACTTTTACTGTAAAAAGTAGTTCTAATATAATCTATAACTTGACCATTTTTTCCCTCTACAGAAATTGGGAATTACCTAAACATAAGGTCCAAATTGTGCTTTTTAATAACGTTTTTAATTTCCCTAACTATTTCGCTAAAATTCTGATACTTGTATCCGTATCCTTTAAGATTCTTGTCAATCCCTGGTAAATTCATGATTAGAGTATCCATATCGTTTAAAAATTTAATTTCTGCTTGTATATTATTTTGTATATATTCTTGATTTTTTTCTATGTATGACATAATTGTCAACCTCCTCTATTAGATATAAAAATATCTATATAGCAAAAACTATTTTTGTCAACTTTTTTACAAAAATTTTTGCAAAAAAATGAGGGCTTAGCTAGATTCTCTTTACCAAAGAACTAAGCTAAACCCTTACATTACATTTTTTGCAAATTATCTAATAAAGGTAGTCGCAAATGTCAATATTTAAACAACTACGTTATTTGTAGTGTAGCCCATTTTAAAATTAAAATCAATTTATTTGTATCAAGTTACAAAAAGTGTATTAAATTAATGAGATTAATAATTTAATTTAATATTTTTTTAGAAAAGTATTTACTTTTAAATCAAAATTTTGCATTATATTATTAATTATTATTTATCTAATAGAGGAGGTTGACGATTATGTCAATACCAATCAATAAAAAAAGTCCAAATTGCTACAACAAGCATCAACATAAACTAATAGTTCTTATTTCAACACTAGACTACATAAACAAAAAATATCCAAAATATACCCAAAGTATCATACTCTATTGCTTTAACAAAAACCTAAAAAGAAATGGTCAAAATCCCATTAAGCTAAAAACACTGCAAAATTATCTTTACGAATTAGAAAAAAAGCTAAAAGTCACAACAAACTACTACAAACATATGGGGGTAAATTGTGGTACTGAAATTTACTATAAACTTAATTATCAAAAAAAAGAGTGTTACCCCAAGATAAACAAATTCTTTTTAGGAAAAAAACACTCAAGGTTTGGAAAAAGAGTTGAAATAGGCCTTAAAGAGAAATTTAATAAAAATGGGAGTGTAGATTTTAAGGAGTGTTTAAGTAATAAAAATAATAATATAAAAGAAGAAAAGAATAAAAAGATAGAAAAGTTTCAAATAATAAAATATGCCAATAAATGTAACTTTAAATATAAAGAAATTCTTCCTTTTATTTTAAATTTAGATTTTAATAAAGACGCGAAAATTAAAATGCTTAAAGTCTCAAAAATAATTGAGATTAAACTACTAAAAAGCAAAAATTTATTTTTAAATCAATCTTTCTTTAAAGAAAAACAAAAAAAATTAAAAGAAATAATAGAAAATACCAAAAAACAATTAGAAAAAAACGGATACAATGTTGAACAATTGGAAACAGAATTTAAAAAAATATATGAAAACTACAAAAATAAGCCACATTTTATTATTGAACATCAAAAATATAACGATTTAGGCAAAATAACGTTTAAATTAGAAAAATCGATTGAATTGAAAAAAGAAAATTCACAAAAAGATTGTGAGAATATGAAGAAAAACATTTTTAATATACTTATTGAACGGCTAAAAGAAAAGGCAAATATTGAAATTATAAAGCCAATTATAAAAACTTATTTGAACAGCAAAAAGAAATTAGAATATAATAAAGTATTTGGTACATATCATGATGAATTATTAGAATTAATAAAAAATGAAAATAATTCTTTAATTCTAAAAAAAGTTATATGAGGATTTAATATGAAAAGTGCACCAGAACCTACAAAAAAAGGAAAATGTAAAGTTGAATGCCAAAATAAAGAACGATTTATTTTGATTGAAAAAGAAAATGGCAAAGCAATGTACCATACAAAAATAATGATGGACGTTTATAAATTCGGAGTTTATGAGAAAAAAAATGAATTTCGAGTATCATTAAGAGCCTTGCATAATGGAGAAAGAATTGTTGAAGAAACGCATTTATACCCCATTAAAGAAGGAGATAAATTTATTGGAATTTTTTATGGTTTTAGAAAACCAATAAAAAAGGCTTTTGTAAAGTATGAAACAAACGGAAATAGAAAATCTTATGGATTTGCAAGGGCATATTATATGGAAGTTAGATTTAAAGCGGGCAGTGTTTTTTTCTACTTTAAGGGATTATACCGCTTGCTAGATAAACAGAGAATGAATAACCACTACAATAAAATATTATTTAGTATGTTTACAGATTTAGAAAAACAAGTATATGAATTTTATGGGAAAAAATACCCGGAACAAGGACCACTAACAAAATGGATAATAAAAAACCTAAAATAATAACAATTGCCAGTCTTAAAGGCGGTGTAGGAAAAAGCACAACTTCAATAATTCTTGCTACACTTTTATCAAAGTCAAAAAAAATTCTTTTGATAGATATAGATACGCAAGCATCAATAACTAGTTTTTATTTTAATAATATACAAAATAAAAATTTTAATTTGGAAAATTCCAATATATATGAAATTTTAAGAGAAGGCGCTTTAGAAATAAGAGATGTTATTATAAATATTGATAATAATTTAGATCTAATACCTAGTTATTTAAGTTTACATAAATTTAATCAAGAAGCAATTCCATTTAAAGAATTAAGATTAAAAAAGAAGTTAGAATCCATACAAGACAATTATGATTATATAATCATAGATACTCCACCAAGTTTAGACTTCAGTTTGACAAACGCTTTAGTAAGTAGTCAATATGTTTTAGTACCAATAACTGCTGAAAAATGGTCAGTTGAGAGTTTAGATCTTTTAGAGTTTTATTCAAGAAAAATAGGAACAAATGCGCCAATTTTTATATTAGTAACACGATTTAAAAAAAACAATACTCACAAACAACTACTAGACATTTTACAATTAAGAGAAGATTATTTAGGAATCATATCTGAAAGAGAAGATTTAAATAGGAGAATAGCAGAAAATGATCAATTTGATTTAAATAAAGATTATGTTTGTGAATATAAAAAGATTCTTGAATGTTTTTTAAATAAGATGCAGGTTACGCCATCTTTTGGATGGCGTATATAAAAAAATTTTTTTTGTAGAAAAAATTTCCGGTGCCGGAAAAAAAATATGAGGTGATTTATATATGAATATACAATTAAATAAAAGAAATTTATCTACTGATAACGATGTTATGGTTAGGTATAAATCGTTAAAATCTCAATTAACTATAAATGTTAAATCTGAAATTTGTTCTAGATTAGAGACAATGAAAATTTTAAAAGAGATTAAAGATAATGAATATTATAAACTAGACGGATATAAAAGTTTTGAAGATTTCACAAAAGACTACAAACTAGCAAAAACCCAAGCTTATGATTATCTAAGAATTGCTAATGCTATAGAAGAGGGAATAATAGAGGAAGAATTTTTAGTACAAAATGGATTTAGACAAACTCTTTTTGTAATAAGGAATAAAAAAGGCCTAACAATAAAAAAATCCAAACAAAATTGGATAAAACCTCTAAGATTTCAGCTTAAAAAACAAGAAAGCTATGATTTTTATAAAAAACATGCCAAATTTACAAGTTTTATGATGGATGAGATTTTTGAAAATCAAAAGGATTTTCTTAATAAGCTTCTAAAAAAATATAAAGAATTAAAAGGATAATAAAGGGGGTTTTATGAGTAATTTAGCCCACAATGCTGTTAAAATAAAAAATATAAGGTTAGAATTTTTAAATAAAGGGTTTAGCGAAGAGGCAATAGATTTTGTTTTTCTTCACAATGATAATTACAACTTTGAGTATTTAAAAGAGAAGTTGATTGATGTAGAGAAGACTTTACGAAAAGACATATCTAATTTAGATACTAAGATAGATAATGAAGTAAAGAATTTACGTAAAGATCTTAATATGGGGAACAGATTAATACATTTTATGATACTTGTAGCGGCCATTTTTGGACCAATTTTAAATGCTTTATTTATGAAATATTTACAATATATTAAATAATAAAATAATGCACCCTTTTTTCAAGTAGCATTATTATAATGCTGGTGGGTATTATTAAGAAGTAACAGTTTATTTTTGATCTCTTTCAAATTAGAACTTATTCGAATTTTTTAACAAAAGACTTTAAATAAGTTCTTTTTTTGTAAAAAGACAAATCGATTTTAATTCTAAATAAAACTATATTTAATTTATTGAATTATTTTTATTAAAATAAATTCAGCTAAGTATCCCACTATACTTTATTAAGTTCTTTAGCAAGAGAATTTAATAAAGTCTTTATTTTTTTTGTAAAAATTCTTGCAAAAGTTGACAAAAATGGTTTTTGTCATACTATATATATAGCTATAAAGGATTGCTATTATTTAAATAAATTCAATTAAATTTAATTTAGTGGGGTTTAGCTTAGTTTTTTAAGTAGAGAATTTGGCTAAGCCCCCATTTTTTTACAAAAATTTTTGTAAAAAAGTTGACAAAAATAGTTTTTGATATAGAATTATTTTTCTATCTAATAGAGGAGGTTGACAATTATGTCATACATAGAAAAAAATCAAGAAAATATACAAAATGGAGTGTCCAACATAATACATACTAAGCAACAAAGTTTTATTGGATTTGAAGTATTTGAGAAAAAATTCTCTCCAGTTAAAGAAAAAAGCAAATTAAGTAAAATAGGCAAAAAATTACCAGGAATAAGTAGTCAAGAGTGTTTTAGATTTAATCGTAATATTGATTTTAGTTTGCAAAGAAGCAAGCTAGATAAATATGGAGCTAGTGAAGTGGGGACTGTTGTAATTGGTGGCGCTGGTCTTAAAGATGTAATGATAAATAGTGTGCTTAAATATTTTGGTATGAATTTGCCTTTTGAAGAGAATTTATACATGTTAAAAGGTAAAGAGTTGGAAAATTTAGGATTTAGAGAATTTGTTAAGGCATACGGTGATACTATTGCTGTTTTGTATAAAAATAAATATGCTAACAGTGTTGATAAATATAATTATTTCAAAAAAATGGATAATTTTGAACCTTTAGTGGGTTCAACGATTGATGGATGGTTTATGAATATTTATGGTGATATAGAGCTCTTAGAGATTAAGAGTAGTGATTCTCATTATATGAGTAGTGCTATTGAAGAGTACGATAAAAATGGCAATTTTTTAATTAGTAAGTATTTTTTCAAATACTATGTGCAGGCGCAAATGCAACTAGTATGTACTGGACTTGAGTATTGTAATTTGTTCTTTTTAATAGACGTTGCATCAGTTAATTGTAAGATAAAGAGAAATGATTTTTTAATATCAAAAGTGCTTAATTTTGTTCTTAAATGTGAACGGGAAGTTTTCAATATAAGAACCGAAATTGTTAAAAACAATCAGGCTAAGTTATTAATATCCAACAATATTGATAATGATACGTTTAATAAGCTTGTTGAAGAGATTGAAGAGTTGGTAGTAAAGAGTGATTTTTACCAATCTGGAGTTGAGTTTGACTGGATAAATGAATTTGTAGAATATGTTGACTGTATAAATCTTGAGATTAAAACCGAGGAGTCTGCTATAAATCTTGAGGAGAATCTTATTGAGATTAATAACTTAAAAGTAGAACTAAATAAAATTCAAAATGAAAACAAAAAAAGAGAAAAACCCATAAAAGATCTGCTTAAAATTAAAATTGATAAGATTATGGATCAATATCCATTAATTAATCATGTGAATTATAAATTCAAACAGTTTATGTTCAATTATGATCCTAAAAAAAGAGCAATATCAGATAGATTTAAAGAACTTATACCGATAAATAATAAAGTCTTTATGCCGAGCAATATCAGTAATATAGCTTATGAAAATAGTGTCCCCTTTTGAATGGGGACTAAAAATAAAAAAATTAAAAAAATTATTTAACATAGGAGGTTTAAAAAATGCTTATCAGTGAAATAAAACAAAACAATAGGAGCTTACGTGTAGAAATACAAAGATGGGGATGTTATTTTTTGTGTTTACATTACTATGTAAGTGTTTTTAAAAAGCTTGAATTTACTGTTTTTGGAATAAATTCAGCTTATTACAGATTTTTAGGACTTGGATACATCAAGAGCAATTGTTTTATTAAAAATCCTTGTATGATACTAAATTACTATGGGATTAGAACTAGTGTGCGATATGAATCTTTTGGTTACTTCGGAGCTGCTAATGAATTTGAAATAAGCGAAGTTAAGATCACGGGGGTTAATGGATCTCACTTTATTGCTACAAAAGAGCAAGAAATATTATATGATTCACTTGATTTAAAGCCTCGAGGAAAACTATTTAAATTAATTTCAAAGAGAATATTTAAGCTTAAGTAGTTATACTACAACTTTAAGCTATTTTTGGCGCATTTATAAGCTTGAATTTTGTTTGCAGAAGAAAGTCCATAGATATTATCAATCTCAGATGTTGAGTGATATTTTATAAGTTCTTTAATTTGAAAAGAATTGTAGCCATTGGCTTTTAAATTTGAAATAAATAAATTTCTACATAAATGAAGTGATTTATTTGCTTTAAATCCTGATTTTTTAAGAAGATTTTTGAATTTTCTAGAAATATTGATAATACTAATTTGATTGTCTTTAAACTTGTGTTTAGTTTTTTGGAAAAGGTAAGTACGCCTTGTGTCGATATTTTTTTCTTCGAAATGATTTTTATGTGCTGTTTGAATAGCGGCATACTCTTTAGAGTTAATGATAATTTCTCTAATACAAGTAATATTTCTTTTTTTTGCTACATTTACTTTTATATTGTAATAAATTTCTCCAGTTTTGTTTGATAATTGGGTAATATCTTGCAATTTTACTTTTTGAATTTCAGTACCCCTACACCCACTTATTGAGAGTAGATGTACAAACCAGCCAGATATTAGATCAGTTTGTTTTAATTGTTTAATACATTTTACAATTATTTTGCCAGTTTTCGGAGTTAAGTAAAACCTAGGACTAGGTATTGGATTTTCTTTTTTGGGTTTAGTTGAATTTTTTAGAGTATTTTTTAGGATTTTATTTTCATCTATTACTTTTTGATAATCTTTTAATAGTTTGAGAATAAAATCTGTACCCCCATTATTTAAATTAAGATAATTATTAATGTCCATAAAATCCTCTCCTTATAAGTGTTACTTTTAAATTAAGTAAAAGTAATAAAAATAGTAATTTATATTTTACCAAAAACTTAAAATTTTAGTCAAATTATATATTCTCTCATTGCATGCAGAATTTAGGATGTAGGGTGGCTGTAAAGGGCATAAGTGGTGATTTTGAGGGGGATCGGCTAAGAAAGACTACATACTTTAGCTAATATATAGCAAAGACTCTGAAATTTAATTTGTATGTGTTTTGTAATCAATTTTAATGAGCCGGGCATTTGCAATGGAGAGATTTTTAGGAGTTGATTAAAATTACATTTGAGTTTTGTTACTTTGTAATCCTAAATGTAACAAAATTAATTATTTAAATCTGTAAAAAATTGTATATACTAGAGATTGTGATATTTTTGAAACTTAGGGAGTATCTTATGAATAAAAAAATGTTTATTATTTGTTCTGTTTTTTCGCTTATAATTTCTTGTGAAAATTTTACAAGTAGATTAAGCGAGCAAGGCAGGTTGAGTGAGCAAGATATTAGTTTAAGGGGGCAAGTAAGTAGTGATACAATAAAATTTTCTGAATTTACTGTAAAAATTAAAAATAAAGATACTAATAGTAGTTGGATAGACTTAGGAGTTTTAGTAATAAGAAAAGAAATAGACGGTATTGAAACAGGTTTAAATGCTAAGGGACATTCAGCTACATTTTTTTCATTAGAAGAGCTAGAAGTTAATAACTTTGTAAAAGCAATGACTGAAGGTGGATCATTTAAAACTAATTTGTATTATGGATATAAGGATGAACAAAGCATTACAAATGGTATTAAAGATAAAAATATAATAACAAAAATAGAAAATATTAATGGTTCTGAGCATATTACATTTTTAGGAGATAAAACTGCCGAATATGCAATACCACTAGAAGAGCTTAAGAAAAATTTAAAATAGAATTTCAAATTATAGGAGAGGATAATTATGAAGAAAAAAATTTATATTATTTGTGCTTTTTTTATACTTATAAGTTCTTGTAAGTATAATGCAAACAATAAAGACTTAAAAAATCTAGAACAAAATGTAAAAGGAAAAGTTAAGGGATTTTTAGATATAAAAAAAGGAGAGTTGATTGGCGGTTTAAAAAAGCTTGGAGGAGAAGCTTCTTTAAAAGTTGAAGAAGAATTAATGCAGGGAGACTATTCCAATAACATCTTATTTAATCCACCTACAACATTGCTGGCAAGTCATCACGATAACGTGCCTGTATTAAAAATGGCACAAAGTGGTGATCAACAAGAAGTAAAAAAAGAAGATAAAGAAAAAGAAGAGATTGAAAAAAAGAATCGAGAATTAAAGGACAAAATAGAGAAATCGAATAAAAAAACTTCTATTGAAACATATCTTAAGTACGAAGAAGAGATAAAGAAAATAGTAGAAGAATTAGAAGAAAAATTAAAAGATAAAAAAGAAGATAAAGAAAAACTTGAAAAGGAATTAGAAACCCTTAAAAAGACTTTAAAAGAAAAAATAGAGAAAAGAAAAAAAGAATTAGAAAATGCTCAAAAGAAATTTGCAGAGTTTGAAAAACAATTTACCGGCATAACTGGAGTTACTGATGGTGATAAAGCCCAAAACCGAGGTAAAGTTGGACGACAAGCTTGGACCGAGGCACAAGAATTAGGCTTAAGTGTAAATTCTTCTGGCGGTAGTGCTGGTACTGGCGATATGGCTAAAGGAATAATAGATGGTGTGCTTAAGCAAATTGAAGAAGAACTTAAAAAGGTGGAAAATAAAAAAGAATAACAGAAGTGGTTTTATAAGTATAAAATTTAAAAAACAAGACTTTTTACTAGTCTTGTTTTTTATATATTAATATATTGAGTAAAAAGAAAAGAATAGATATAAGTATAAATGTAAAACCCGCTTTAGGGGTAAACAAAAAAAATCCACAAATACCCAAACAACCAAAAAATAAACATATTGATAATGCTAATATTCTATTAGAGGTTTTATTTTGGATATTAACCTTACAATCAAAACAAATTTCAGATTCTTTTTTAATAGTTTTTTTGCAAAAACGGCAATTTTTTCTATCAAAAGCTTTGGACATAATTATAAGCTCCTTTTAAAGGCATAACATACTTATTTAAAAGTATTTACTATAAGTAAGTTGTATTTTTGTATGTTTTACTTTAATAAATATTTAAAATATAGGTCAGCATGATAGATATAAAGAAGTTAATAGTTTTTATCACAAGTTTTTAACTTGCAGTATTATTTAGAGTAAAAATTTGTTAATTTTGTTATTTTGGGGCTCTGCTTTTGAAAAAAGTTAAAAGATCTTTTGACGATTATGTTGCATATTTTAGAGAAGGGTCATTAAGTGATAAAGAAATAGCGGCTAAACTGGGAGTTTCTAGAGTAAATGTGTGGAGAATGAGACAAAAATGGGAGAGTGGAGAAACTTTTGGCAATGAAGATTCTAGAGTAACAATTAGTGAAGATACTTTTGAACATCTTGTAGCGCAAACTTTTAGATCAGAAGTTAAAGCTAAAAAAGTTAAAGGTGGAATTAGACTTAGAGCGCGCAAATTTAGAATTAGGATTTATAAGGGCATTTAAGAAATATTTTACTATTGAACTTGCTAGCATGTTTTCAAAAATAGACGATTTAAGATTTAAAATTGATTCTTTAGATAAAGAAAATAATAAAAAAAGTGAAAAAGTTGTTAATGAAAAAATTAGCTCTTTAAAAAGCGAGCTTAATGATCTTATAAAAGAGTGTTCAATAAGAGAAATGGAGCTTTACTATGAATGTATGAAAAGACTTGCTGCTGCTCACGAAGTTGAGAGTAAAAATAACTGCAAAAGTAGTAAAGGGCACAAGTGAACTTATATCAAACAAAACTTTTTACAACACTTCAAAAACAATATAAAAATCAGTTTGGAGTTGATAGATCACAATTTGTTTTTGTTAAGCCAACAAACTCTTCAATTAATTTTAATCAATTTTAAAAAAAACATTTAACTTTAAAGCAAAAGAATGTGATAAAAAGCATTCAAAAGAACAATGAAAAGAAGATTATACTCAGTGGTGGTATATCTAGTGGCAAAACGTATCTTGCATGTTACCTGTTTATTAAAAGTTTAATTTAAAATAAAAAGTTGTATTCTAGTGATACTAATAATTTCATTATTGGCAATTCTCAGCGTTCAGTTGAAGTCAATGTTTTGGGGCAGTTTGAAAAGTTGTGTAATTTGCTTAATATTTCTTATATTCTTAGACATTCAAATAATTCGTATATAATGATTGATTCACTTCGTATTAATTTGTATGGAGGAGATAAGGCAAGTGATTTTGAAAGGTTTATAGGTAGTAATTCGGCACTTATTTTTGTTAATGAGGCTACTACTTTACACAAACAAACTTTAGAGGAAGTATTAAAAAGACTTAGATGTGGGCAAGAAACTATTATTTTTGATACCAATCCGGACCATCCAGAACATTATTTTAAAACTGATTATATTGATAATGTAGCAACTTTTAAGACATATAATTTTACAACTTATGATAATGTACTTTTAAGTAAAGTATTTATTGAAACTCAAGAGAAACTGTATAAAGAGATACCAACATATAAGGCAAGAGTTTTGCTAGGAGCATGGATAGCAAGCACCGACTCAATTTTTACACAAATTAATATTATTCAAGATTATGTGTTTACTAGCCCAATAGCATATTTGGATCCGGCATTCAGCATTGGGGGCGACAATACTGCTTTATGTGTTATGGAGCGGGTTGATGACAAATATTATGCTTTTGTATTTCAAGACCAACGACCAGCCAATGATCCTTATATTTTGAATATGTTCAAGACTGTTTTAGGAAATTTCAATGTACACACACTTTACTTAGAGGATATAGATAATACTGAGGGTGCTTGTGCATTTACGCGTGAATATATGGCTCTTAGAAACAACATGAGCCAATATTTTAGAATTGTGCCGGTTAAACCAAAATCTAATAAATTTAGCAGAATAACATCGTTAATTACACCGTTTACTTACAAAAAACTTTACATTGCAAAATACAGTAGTTCTTCTGTATTTAATGATATTTATGCTTATAAAGGGGATAACAAAATCCATGATGATGCTCTTGATGCAATATCAGCTGCATATTTGATGTTGTCTTTAGGATATAGGGAGCGAAGCATTCACTTTGGCAATCAAAAATTTTTGTAA
>NC_012129.1 GCF_000170955.2 Borreliella valaisiana VS116
TTTGAAATTTTTCTATTGGATAAATTCTATACAAGAAGGTAAATAATGTATAAGCAACAGTATTTTATTTCTGGAAAAGTTCAAGGTGTTGGTTTTAGATTTTTCACTGAGCAAATAGCAAATAATATGAGACTAAAAGGTTTTGTAAAAAATCTAAACGATGGAAGGGTAGAAATTGTGGTTTTTTTTAACACTAAAGAACAAATGAAAAAATTTGAAAAATTACTAAAAAATGGGAATAAGTATTCAAACATTGAAAATATTGAAAAACAAACTTTAGATGAAAAGTATCCCTTCCAATTTAATAACTTTAAAATTTATTATTAGAATTTAATTCTAGTTTTTCAAGTACCTTAACTTTTTTAACCTTGGCTTAATGCCCTACATCAGAATTATTATTCTTGGAATAAGACACAGCACCTTTAAAAAAATGTTCAACTTTAAATTTCAAAAATTCTAAAGACTTCCGATTTCTACAAAATATATTCAAATTGCCATCAGAAAATTTAATATCAAGACCACAATTAAAATCTGTTTTTAAAAATCTACACGAAATAAAATTACCATTTGAACCATTTCTATTAAAAAGAATAAAATATTTTTTACCTCTTTTAGAATCTTTAAAATAAATTTTAAGCCAATCTCCTGCTGGCTTAACTGAAGCTAACTTATCATAAAGATAAGAAATATAAATCGTTCTATTATCATTAGATTTTAAAATTTTTTTAAAGAAATAACGAAGACCTATTTTCATATCAGTTATATAATATCTTATTAATAAAATATTTTCTAATATTCTCAAAATGTATTAAACAATAACTAAAATTTAAAAAAGCAAAAACTATAGTTTGTAATTAAAAATTATTGATAAATATTCCGTAAGTTTTATGTAGTTATAATTGTATCCGTATGTAGCTTTAAAAGCTTTGCGGATTTTAACATTCAATCCTCTAACCATCGCTAAAGTTTCTAAATCATCTTTCAACATCAAATTTTTAATTACAATCAAAGTTTTAATATAATTATCATCAAACATCCGCGGCTCTTTTATCAAACTTTCTAAACGATCCATTGTAAGAATAGAATAGATGGCTTTACGTCTAACATATGTATAAATTCTTTGATTAAGTAATTTTAATAAGTTGTTGTCTGCTTTATCATCTAAATTATCCAAAACATACCGATTATAATGAAAGGCTGTTGTTATGTCGCTTGGTTCGTGTCCTAAAACTTTTGTTATCCAATAATTCATTTCCATGTTTTTGGGCGCAAATGCAAGATAAGAAAATTTACAATAAATAGCTCTGCAAAAATAAACAGATTCTTCAGGAGCAAAAATATTACTAAAAATTTGACGAAACAATCTATTATAACTGTATGCAAGATTTGAAGAGATTAACTCTTTAGTAAGATTCTCGGTTTGCTCCATGTAACGTATTTCTTTTATAGAATCAATTATTAATTCAGGATCTGCAAAAACTGGAAAAACAACTTCATTAATAATATTATTCTCTCGCTTTTTTGCAATAACCTCCATACGAATATGATTTCTACCTACGATATAGAATTGAGAAAGCTTCATTACTTCAACAGGACGACGCCCTATTGCCATTAAAACTCCATAAAATTTTAATCTAACATCTCGATTTTGATTTAATAAAAGCTTAATTATTTCAATATAAGTATTTAAATTAATTTTAACAAATATCTGTTCTTTCCTATAACTATTGATTTTTTCAATTTTATATTTATGAGCATAATCATTTAACCATTTCGGAGTTACAAACAAATCTATAAAATATTGGAAATAAGGTTTCTCATTATTAATTTGATTTAAAAACATTAACTCTTTTATTTTTTTCTGATCCTTAATTCCTATATTTTTTAATTCTTTTATTTTTTTTGATTTCCAAAAAAATAAAAAAGTATTATCTCTTTTAATCTTTTCAATTACTGAAAGATTAATATATTCTTTAATGATTTTACGAGTTTTAGAAAGATTTAACATTATTGAACTATTTGTAAATTTATCTTTTCTAAAAAGAATAGCTTTATGATTTTCGGCAAGAATTTTTATTTTTTCTTTCAATTTTAAATACGAAAGTTCATTATTGAGATATCTAGTATATAGAGTTTCTAACTCTTTTCTAAATATTTCAAAATAATTTTTTATCTTCACTTTTGGAGGCATATTAATTCAATTATACCAAGTTTAAAATTTTTAGCTAAGTAAAAAATTTCTGATTTTCTAAAAACCTACCTATATATTAAATTAAATCATGCAACATTGTACCAAACTGCATAAAACTTATCAAAGCAATGCTTTATTCATGCTAACCAATCTTTTATTGATTCAAAACACAAACTAATAAAATTCAAATTTTTTTAAATAAATTTTATTATTACCTAAAAAAAGAGCTATTTATAAATAGCTCTTTGATATTTTTATCACAAGTTTTAAAATAGCAATTCAAAAAAATTTGCTACTCTTTTTCCTGTAAAAGCAGAACCTTATCATATGCTTTTATAAAGGGCAAATACATAAATACCGAAATAATTAATAATAATAAAACCAGAACAAACGCCTTAATATCAAGCCCTGTAGAAAAAAAAGCCGCAATCGGGGCAGGAGTTGTCCATGGAGTCAGAGTTCTGACTCTTTCAATAATTCCAAAATTAGTAAGAGTATATGCAACAATTATATGAAACATAGGAATAAGTAAAAAGGGAATACCTAATATAGGATTTAAAACTATTGGCGCCCCAAACATAATAGGTTCATTGATGTTAAAAAGACCGGGCGCAAATGAAAGTCTACCTATGGCCTTTAAATGTTGAGATTTACTAAGCATCATAGCAATAACAAGGCCTAAAGTTGCACCACTACCACCAATATATACAAACGAATCAAGAAATCCTCCCGCTAAAATATGGGGAAGTGGAAGATTGTCAGAAAGAGCTCTAATATTAGAATCAAGATTTGTCAGAATTATGGGATTAAGCAGAGCAATAATAACATTAGTACCATGAAGACCACAAAACCATAATATATGAACAATAAAAGAAATCATTAAAGTCCCAACTAAAGTGTCGCTAATTTGCAAAACAGGTCTAAACATATTCATAATTATTTCGGGGAAAAGGCTTCCTAACGAACTTTGAATAGCAACATTAACGCTTTGAGCTACAACTGAAAGTACAATAACAGGCACCAAAGCTTCAAAAGATTTTAAAACAGCAGGCGGAACAGATTCTGGAAGCTTAATTGCCATATTCCTTTGTACTATAAATCTATAAACTTCAACAGAAAAAAAGGCAGAAATAATAGCTGTAAATACCCCTTGAGCACTAAAATATCTTGCATCAATTACAGGAAACCATGCATTGGGTTGAATTCCCCATTTAGCAGTATCCCCGCCGTAAGGTATCCAATCTGATTGCCCAGCTAAAATTAAAAATGTATAAAGAGATAAAAATCCCCCTGTAATCCCACTAAGTTTATAATGATTAGATAAATTATATCCAATACCAAAAACAACAAATATGGACATAATGCCCATACTTACATAAAATGGCTGAACAAGATTTCCTTTATATTTAGCCATTAAATCAACGTACCACTGCTGATACAACAATGTTTGAGAATCTGTAAATGGCAAATTAACTAAAAGTAAAATAAAAGAACCAACTATCAAGAAAGGCATAGAAAAAGTAAAACCATCTCTTAAAGCAATTAAATATTTATTTGAACCAATTTTACTAGCAATAGGAACTAAAGTAGTTTCAATAAAATCTTGAAAATTCATGCAAATAATCCTCCAATAAAAACTAATTAAAAGTTATAATTAACGACTTGTTATATTAATTTTAATATAATTTAATTAATAATTATTAATTATTATATCAAAAAACTTCTACTAGGGTATATTTAAATAAAATTATTTATTTTAAATATATCCTATAATATAATATATTATAAGATATATTAAACAATATTAATTATTGGTTTTATATTTTATAAATAAAAGGAGTATATTTTATATATGAATAAAAAAACATATAGCATAGAAGAATTAATAGATAAAATAAGTATGCCTGTTGTAGCTTACTCCGGTGAAGCTAAAAGCTTTCTAAGAGAAGCTTTGGAACATGCTAAAAACAAAGACTATGAAAAAGCAGAACTTGCCATACAAGAAAGTAAAAATTCTATTTCAAAGGCTCATGAAACACACAGAGAAATAATACAACAATCAACCACTAATCCAAGCTCTATTAAAATACCTTTTATTTTAATTCATGCTGAAGATCATTTAATGTCTGCAATTTCAGAATTAAGCATTTTTGAAGAATTAATCAATGTTTATAAAATAATAAATGAAATAAAAAAATAGGAGAAAATATGAATATACTACTTGTATGTGGAGCTGGAATGTCCACAAGTATGATGGTACAAAGAATTGAAAAGTATGCTAAAGCAAACAATATAGATGCAAAAATTGAAGCTATTGCTGAGACACTACTTGGAGAAGTTATTGATCGCTTTGATGTTGTTTTACTTGCACCGCAATCAAGATTTAATAAAAAAAGACTTGAAGAAATCACAAAACCTAAGGGAATTCCAATCGAAATAATTAACACAATCGATTATGGAACAATGAATGGAGAAAAAGTATTACAAGTTGCAATTAACGCATTTAACAATAAAAGTTCTTCTTGAAGAGGTTTAAAATGAAAGAAATTGGAATATCAATATACCCTAATGTAAGCCCTAAAAATAAAATTATTGAATACATTGAAAAAAGTGCTCATTTTGGATTTACTCAAGTATTTACCTCTTTACTCTATATTAACGGAAATGAATTTGACATGTTTAAAGAATTGTTAGACATTGCAAATAAAAACGGAATGAAACCTATTATTGATGTAAGTCCTAAAATTTTCAAAGAATTGGAAATCGATCTTTCAGATCTTAGAAATTGTCCAAAACTAGACTATTTCAAAAGACTTGGTGCTTGGGCAATTAGACTAGACAATACATTTACGGGCATAGAAGAATCATTAATGACTTTTAATGATTCTGACCTTAAGATTCAACTTAATATAAGTAATATAAATAAACATATTGACACAATAATGTATTTTAAACCTAATATAAAAAATTTACTTGGATGTCATAATTTTTATCCCCACAAATATACAGGACTTTCAAGAACTTTCTTTAAAGAAACAACAAAAATATTTAAACATTATTCAATCCCAACAGCTGCATTTATTAGTTCTAATCATGCAGAAGAATGCGCACGAGGAAAAGAAAAAGAAGGAGTTCCTACGCTAGAATCACACAGATCTAAAGATATAGAAACTCAGACAAAAGATCTTTTTAAAGAAGGAATAGACACTGTCCTAATTTCTAATTGTTTTCCAAGTGAAACAGAACTAAAAAAAGTATCAAAAGTAAACAGAAATATTTTAGAACTCAAAGCAGACATAAATCCAAAAGCAACTTTAGTAGAAAAAGAAATAATGCTTGAAAATTTACATTTTAACAGAGGAGATATTAATTCCTATAGAATTCGATCAACTATGCCAAGAGTATACTACAATAATAAAAAATTTCCTGTGCATTCCCCAAATGAAATCAAAAAAGGAGACATTTTAATAGATTCTTCAAAATATTTAGGTTATGCAGGAGAACTTCAAATATCACTAAAAGATACTCCAAATAATGGCCTTACAAACGTAGTTGGGAAAATAGTCAATGAAGAAATATATCTGCTTGAAAAAATAGAATCTTGGGAAAAATTCAAAATAATAGAAAATAAATAAATATCCTAATAAAAGTTTGTTTATTGTAAAAATTTCTCAATTGCTTTAAAAACATAATAATAGACAGTAATGTAAGACTCTTTTAAATCAAAATTTTTAGAGCTGTCAACGAAATATATAAATTCATTAGTAGTAGAATTAAGATTCTCAGTATAATTTTTAAGTTCAAAGTCCCGATTAATAGCTTTTATATCATCCAAATTTAAAATAATAGTGGCAATATTCAAAATATTGCTATTGATATTATTTTTTAAAGCAATTTCTTTATCAAAGCTGTTAATAACGTTAAATTCGGGTTCATTTGAATTTAGCTTAGAGATTGTTAATTTAAATTTATGATCAAAAAAAATACCGAAATCATAGGTTAATAAACTTTCTTTTTTAGAACTTAAAATCAATTTCATTACAATATTATTACTTAATTTATCTAAAATAAAAAAATAAGAATAATAACTAATATCTTTAATAGAAGCAAAAAAATCCTTAGTATGAATACCGGTTTTAAATTTGCCATTTCCTAATGATTCATATAAACCAATCTCAATTTTTATTGCTTCATCTAAAGATTTAATAAAAATTGAATAGGCGCTAATCTTACATGAAAATAAAAAAAGAATAAAGGTAAAAAGAAAATTATTTTTTATTTTCATCCAAGATTTCTCACAAAATATACTAATATTAATAAAAAGCTTACATAAAAAAGTATAACAAATTCTTCAATAATTAAAATCAAAAAGAATGTAATTCTTGCACTAGAATTACATTTATATAAAGACACTTAAGGAATAAAAAATGAAATACCTAAAAACAATTTCCTTATTTTTATTAATTTTAGGTTGCAAATCCATCTCAAATGGTAATTTCAATCTACATGATACAAATCATAAATTAGGAAAACTAAAATTTCAAGAAGACTCAATAATAAGCAGAAATTATGACAATAAAATATCTATTGTGGGGGTATATAACCCTCTAACAGAAAAAGAAAATTTCAAAGTCAATATTTACATCAAAAAAAAAGGATTGCAAATAAATCCTGAAAGTATTTTAATAAATGAAGAAAAAATTAACTATTTAAAATATAAAGCAGAGCTTAAAATAAACTCCAGCTTTAATAAAAGCATTATTAGTATTTCACTAACTAATTCAAGAGATCTATTAACTCATATTTACGACAAAAGTATAGGGAAATACATTAACATTGACTTTCAAGACAATTGGAATGTATCGCATAGCACAAAATTCAATAAGGACTATATTTTAGAATATTTAACAGATTTTGATAAAGAAACTAAAATATCTAAGAGTATATTACAAAAACGTATTGATAATAGAAAAATTGAAATTGAAAAAACAGAGCTTAAAACAGAATATAACGAAATAGAAGATTATTACATCTACAGTATGAAAATTCCAAAATTATTTGAAAAATCGAATACACCTGCAGAAACTTACGAAACATTTGTTATAGCAAATTATTACCCCTGTGAAAATTTAAATATACTGTTTTTAAATTTAAGCTTATACTCTGATCAATTACGATTTTTAAACTCCATTTATGATGAAAATGATAGAAAATTAAAAATTGAGCCCCCTATGAGAACTTTAAAGGATTCAAAAACAATAAAAGAAACATTAAATATAGTATTAAGTCCAAAAAAAATAATTGAACTGACAAAAAACATTGAAAAAGATATTATTTTAAAATTAAAATCTTATGGGGAAAAAGGTGAATTCACATTTGAAATATATAAACCACTTCTTCTAAAATTTTTAAAAGAAGTGGATCATTGTATAAAAAATTTACAATCAAGTAGACAAGATTCTATAAGTTAAAATTTATGTTTACTTGATTGTAAATTTACCAATAAAACTTTACTTTTTTTAACAAGTGTATTATCATTAATTTCAATGCTTAATGCAATAAAAGATCAAACGATAGGAGATTAAATGTATCAATTAACAACTGCTAAAATACCTTTCAATAAAGTAGTAGACCGAAGATTGAAAATATTTTGGGTAATCCAAAAACTAAGTGTTAACTATTTCATATCCAAAAAAAAATATTCTCTAAGCAATGTTGTGGTAATGACGAATTCTATATTGGAAAAAAAAGGTTTTAAAAAGGTTACTAAAAGAACGATACAAAATGACATAAAAATTTTTGAAAATTTAGGATTAATTAAAAGTCATTTCAATCCGCTTGGGAAAAACAATGGGAGCTTTACTTACTATACAATAAACAAAACTCTTGAAAAATTAGCTAAAAAAATTATAAGTACAGCTTATTTTATTAATAAAAAAATTAAACTTGAAAAATCAAAAAATAAGGAACTAAAAAAATTTAAAATAGTCGAAGAATCTCAAAACTATAAAATTTCATATCAAATAACTTCACATGTATTAAGTAATGATATAAGTAAAAATTATAAGAATTCTAAACATTTTTGTAAAAAACAAAACATAAAAAAAACCATAAACCTCTTAGAAAAAAAAATCAAAAAAAAATCAAAAAAAATAAATTTAGAAGAAATCAAAAAAATAACAAAAAACATCACAAGCTATAAAAACTCATTATGGAATTTAAAAGACTTTATGGAAGAATTATATGAATACGAAGAAACAAAAATCATAAAGTTCTTTAAAAGAACTTTAGAAAGAAAGAAAAATAAAATATGGTTTATGGCAAAAAATTTTAAAAATACAGACTTTAGTAAAATGGTAAAAGAATTCAAAAAGAAAAATAAAATAAAATTTGAAAAAAATACACAAATTCATACACAAAATAATATAAAAAATGCTATTGTACTAATGAAAAATCTAATAGAAAATCAAAAATATGATAAAAAAATCACAAAGTAAAGTCAAAAAAAGCTAATGGAAAATAAAGAAATCAAAAAAAATTTTTTTAACAAAATTGAAAAATTAGAAAACAAAATTATTTATCATACTAAAATTTTTAGTATGATAAATAATTTTGAAGCAAAACCTAAAAAGGGAAAATTTTGGTTATGTCTTAGAAACGTATTCAACAGTAAAAAGCACGAAAGTTTTCATTTATTTTCATTAAAGGAAAATGATAAATTTTTAGGAATCTTTTATGGTTTTATAAATCTTTCAAAACCATTTATTATAAATTACTCAGAAAAAGGAACAAAAAAAACTGTAAGATTAAAAAAAATATTTTACACAGAATTTAGATTTAAAAAAGGTAGCGTGTTCTGTTATCTAAGAAGTTTATACATATTCACTAAAAATGAAAATAAAAATAAAGTTTTTTACAAATCCCTTTTAGAAAGAACTTTAAAAATCGAAAAGGAAATACATAAATTTTACGGTAAAAAATATGAAAGTAATAGAGGAATATTAAATTGGATACAAAAAAACCAAAAATAATAACAATAGCATCAATAAAAGGGGGAGTAGGAAAAAGTACCACAGCACTAATGTTCACAAATATACTTTCAAAAAAAAATCATAAGACATTATTAATAGATTTGGATCCACAAGCAAGTAGCACAAGTTTCTATATTAAAATCATAAAGAAAAAAAATCTTAAATTAACAGATATTAACATATATAAAGTTTTTAAAAAAGAAATAGACATAGAAAATTCAACGATCAAAATAAATGACAACATAGATTTCATAGCCAGTCACATAAACTTAAGTAAGTTTAATGAAGAAAGTATTTCACTGAAAGAAAATTTACTTAAAATTTTTTTGAGCTTCATTCAAAATAGATACGATTTTATAATAATGGACACAGCACCTACACTAGGAAGTTTGCTTAATAATAGCTTGATAATCACAAACTATTTAATTGTACCATTACCAACTGACCAATGGGCAATTGAAAGTTTAGACTTAATAAAAAATAGACTTCAAGATCTTTTTAGAGAGGATTTACCAATATTTTATTTAATAACCAAATTTATTGAAAGACAAAATATTGATAAAGAACTTAAAAATTTTATTGAATATGAGTATAAAGACAAATTTTTAGGAAGTGTACCAAAAAGAGATAATTTACGTAAAACTATATTTTACAGAGAAGAGTTTAATTCTAATGAGGATTATTATAAAGCATATGAAAATATAATTGAAAATTTTTTAAGGATACTTTCAAAGTAGTTCCATATGGAACTAGTAGTTCCATATGGAACTACTTTGAAAGTATCCTATAGAGATGAAATAAAAAATGAAACTAAACAAAAAGATAGAAATTATTAAAAGAATTGAAATCAACGAAGATGAAACTAAAAAAACCAGAGAATCTAGATACTTAAAATTAAAAGAAAAACTGAAAATTTTAATAAAAGAAGAATTTTATAATAAAATTGAAACAGCTCGAATTTTAAAAGAAATTAACGATAATAAATATTACGTCATAGACAAATATAAAAGCTTTATCCATTTCATAAAAGATTACAATATGGCAAAAACTACCGTTTATAGATATATGAAATTAGCAATAGGAATCGACAGTGGTAAAATCAATTATGAACTGATTTTGAAAAAAGGAATAAATTATGCCACACAAATTTTAGAAAATAACAAAATTATAGATACCTCAAAAAGTATACCAAATAAATCCATTCAGCTAAAAATTGAAGACGAGAAAAGTTTTAATTTCTATAAATCAAATACCAAATTTGTTAGTTTTTTACTAAAAGAATTATATTATAACAATCAAAAATTAATTAAAAACATTAAAAATAAATATGAAAATTTAAAAAAATAAATCACATCAAATTTATAAAATAGCGATAAATCCAAAAAATATTTTAAAAACACTTTACAAAAAAATAAAATACTATATAATAATCTATATAGATTGAGATGCAATGTCTCGCTCTTGTTGTTTGATTAGAATAATAAGTTGGCTACCATAAGGTAGCCTTTGTCATCTTTACAAAATATTAAAATAGGATTTGTATCTTTTATATAAATGTTCTATTGCAAAATAAAACTTTATTCTAAATGAAAAATAAAAAAAACAATAAAGATTATAAAAATTAATTTTTATAATCTTTATTTTCAATTGATTCAACCATTACTAAAAAATCCAGAATTTTATGTTTCTTCAAAATTAAATCTTCTAGTCCAATTTTAATTTTAACTGTATCATTTTTATAGGAAGCATCTTCTTCTTTTATCATCTTTTCCAATAAAGACTTAGACAAGACAAATGAGGAATAATTAATCCAATTGCCAAAAAAATGGTTATCATCTCTTTTATAACTTATTTTTCCTTCAATTCTAGTTCCATCTGATAACAATAAAGGAGTCTGCTCTGTTATACTATGATTTCTAAACTGTGTATATAAAAATATCTTAGTTATTCCTGTTGTATAGTTAAAAATTCCTTTAAGTTCTGCGTTTTTGTTTAATTTTTGGTATATTCTAAATGTTTTTCCAAATTGATCGTGCTCAACGTTTAAAGAAGTGCAAGATATTAATAAAAAAAATACCAACAATTTTAAAAATTTCGATTGATCTCGATATAATCCCATATCCCTCTCCTTTGGTAAAAAAATTATAGATTAATGAACATAATAATATATTTTTTATTAGATCATTGCAAACAATTTTTAATAAATTAATTATTATTTTTCGTACATGAAATTTTCAAATTTCTATTTAATTTCAATTAATTTATTAGATTATTAGATAGTAAATTTTATTATACAGAATTCATTTTTCAAGTATTGATATCAAAAATAATTTGAGTATCTGTTGACTAAAAAACATTTTCTAAAAAATTTTTAGAAAATGTTAAATTAATATAAACAAGTTTTATTATAGTAGACAATTTAATTAAGAATAAAGCTTTGATAAAGATAGTATAATATTAAATTATCGTGAATAATTTAATATTATTTATTAATCTTTAAGCCCTTATTTTAAGGATTTTTGGTTAAGATTTTTGCTCAGCATTACAGTAAATTGCTGGAAATGTAGAAAAAAGATTTCGTGCGTTTTAATATCTTAAAAGGTACTTTAAAAGCAATAAAGTTCTTGCAAGAACTTTATTGCCACAAAGGAAGTGTTAAATATGAAATTTAATTTACAAATTACAATTTAATTCTAATTTTTTAAAATCCAATATTAATTTATTTTTTTATTAAAAAATAATAAATCTATATTATATATAATTTATAAATAGATGAATAATAAAAATTCAAAAATTATTTTTATATACATAGAATAACCGTTGGAGAGGAAACAATGAAAAATTATAATTTTTTTAATAAAAGGTCAAATACTTTGTTTATTTTAATAATTTTTAGTTTTCAGAAAAATGTTAATTTTTATGGATTATTGTACCATTTTTATAAAAAAAGGAATTATCAATGGAAAATACGAATTTTGGTTTAAAAAAAATTTAACATTAAGATAATTGGAATGTATCCTGATAAAGATTGAAAATCAAAATATGATAAATATCATTCTTTAATGAAGAATAAATTATAAGTTTTTATTTTGAGAATAATTTAAGTTTTTTAATAATGTTAATGTGAAATTACATTTCATATATAATAAAATATAAGCAAAATTTAAATTTATAAAAACTTGCAAAGGATGCTTAATATGAAAATATTGATAAAAAAGTTAAAAGCCGTGTTATTTTTTAACGCAATCTTATTTATTGCTTGCGTTAAAGAAAATGATGGGAACAAATTGGTGTTTAAGTTAAATATTGGAAGTGAACCTGCTACTTTAGATGCTCAATTGATAAACGATTCGATTGGATCAAAGATTGTAAGTCAAATGTTTCTTGGCATTTTAGATGGAGATCCTAAAACTGGAGGATATAGGCCAGGACTTGCTAAAAGTTGGGATATTTCTAATGAAGGGACAGTTTATACGTTTCATTTAAGAGATAATCTTGTTTGGAGTGATGGAGTTGCCATTACTGCTGAGGGTATAAGAAAATCTTATCTCAGAATTTTAGACAAAGAAACCGGTGCATCTCTTGTTAGTATGATTAAGTCTGTTATAAAAAATGCAGAAGAGTATTTTGATGGTAAAGTAAATGAATCTGATCTTGGAATTAAAGCTCTTGATGAGAAAACTTTAGAAATAACGTTAAAATCCCCAAAACCTTATTTTCTTGATATGTTAGTACATCAAACATTTATTCCTGTACCAGTACACATTATTGAAAAACACGGACAAAGTTGGACAAATCCTGAGAATATGGTTGTTAGTGGTCCTTTCAAATTAAAATCTAGAATTTTAAATGAAAAGGTTATTCTTGAAAAGAATAACAAATACTATAAATCCAAAGATGTTTTTCTTGACGGTATCATATTTTTTACCACAGATAATAGCATTACAGCTTATAATATGTATTTAAATGATGAAATAGATGCAATTTTTAACAATGTTCCGCCAGATTTACTTAAAGATCTTAAGCTTAGGGATGATTATTATTCAATGGGTTCTAATTCAACTTATTTTTATTCTTTAAATATTAAAGTAAAACCACTTGATAATGTTAAAGTTAGAAAGGCGCTATCTCTTGCTATTGATAGAAAAACTTTAACAGAGAGCGTTCTTAATGATAGTTCTATCCCCACAAGAAGAGCAACTCCAGATTATATTGATTACTCTTACAAAAGTAATTTAAGCTTATTTGATGCTGAAATGGCAAGAAAGCTTTTGATAGATGCGGGGTATCCTAATGGAAAAAATTTCCCTTTATTGAAAGTAAAATATAATACAAGTGATAGTCAGAGAAAAATTGCTGAATTTATTCAAAATCAGTGGAAAAAAAACTTAAATATTAATGTCCATCTTGAAAATGAAGAATGGTCAACGTATATAAATAGCAGGGTAAATGGTAATTATGAAATAATAAGGGCAGGTTGGGCAGGAGATTATGCTGATCCCATGACATTTTTAAGCATCTTTAAAACCGAAAATACATCCTTTTCATCTTATGGATATTCAAATTCTGAATATGATAAACTTTTAATAAAATCAGATCATGAAAGAAATATTTTTAAAAGACAGGAGATTCTAAAAAAAGCAGAGGCAATAATAACCGAAATAGATTTCCCAGGTATATTTATTAATATAGCTTCTTCTAGTTATCTTTTTAGAAATGACAAGTGGAAAGGTTGGGAACCAAATATTTCGGAAAGGTTTAATCTATCTGAAATAAAGCCAATTAAATAATTTATATTTTATTTTTTTAAAAAATTAATTTTTAATTACAAACTGTTTATAGCCAAATCTTTTGATTTGGCTATAAACAATAATAAAAAATGAATTCTTTCTTATTAATGTTAAAGTTATTATTTTACAATAGAGTAACCGTTGATTGCACTAGTGTTAAAAACATGTATTGTAAAATAAACGAAATTATGATGTTTCTAATTATTTACCTACTGTCAAGGTGTTATTTAATTTGATACATATTTTTGTATATGTATCTTTATGTTATGTTAAAAACATCGTGTGGGTGGGATTCTTTTAATGAAGAATGGCTTATTTTTACAAAGTTAGAATTTATTTTTAAATCAGATATTGTGCTTGTTCCTAAGTAACCCATTCCAGACATTAATCCACCTTTTAATTGAGCCAAAATATCTTTTAATTTTCCAGAATACGGTACCATGCCTTCAATCCCTTCAGGAACTAATTTTTTAGGCTCGTTGTTTTCAAGTTGAAAATATCTTGATTTAGAGCCTCTTTTCATAGCAGAAATAGAACCCATTCCAACGTAAGATTTGAATTTTTTTCCATTGTAAATTATTTCTTCTGAAGGAGATTCTTTTGCACCTGCAAAGAGATTTCCTATCATTACACTGTCGGCTCCTGCTGCGATGGCTTTAACCACATCTCCTGAAAACCTGATTCCGCCATCTGCTATAATGCAAATATTTGTGTTTTTGCAAACTTCATAAACATCACAGATTGCTGTTATTTGGGGAACACCAACTCCCGCAACGATTCTTGTTGTGCATATACTACCCGGACCTATTCCTACTTTCAAACAGTCTGCTCCCGCATTGATTAAATCTAATGCAGCTTCTTTGGTTACTATGTTGCCAGCAATAAGGTCTAAGTTTGGATATTTGTTTTTAATTGTTTTAACAAGTTCTAATATTCTTGTAGAATGCCCGTGGGCAGAGTCTATGACAAGTAGATCTACATGTGCTTTTACAAGCTCTTCAACTCGTTCTGTAGTGTCAACATCAATGGAAACAGCAGCGCCTACTCTTAGCCTACCATTCAAATCTTTGCATACGTTAGAAAAATCTTCAGCATATTCTGCATTTTTGTATATTTCGGGTGCTTCTAGCTCTTGTTTTGGCGCAAGTATTTCGATTATTTGTTCGTTTGCCCCCTTATTGGTGTTAATAGTTTTTTGGATTTTGTATGTTTTTACTTTTTCTATTTCTTTTTTTTGATCTTCTATTGACATATTTTTATGTATAATCCCTATGCCACCTTCTATAGCAATGGCTATTGCCATTTGACTTTCTGTGACAGTATCCATAGCTGAGCTTAAAAATGGTATATTTAAGGATATGTTTTTTGTCAATTTTGTTTTTAAGCTAACCTCACTAGGTAATACAGAGGATTTTCTTGGAATTAAAGACACATCATCAAAAGTTAAAGCTTCTTTTATTATCTTATTTATCATAAAGTTTCCTTTTATTGTTTTTATTATTCCCATTCTATGGTTGACGGAGGCTTGGAAGAGATATCATAGCAAACTCTATTTATACCCCTAACTTCATTGATTATTCTTGAAGAAACTTTTTTTAAAAAATTATAAGGAAGTTCAGTCCATTCAGCAGTCATGAAGTCTTGAGTATTTACACATCTAATTACGGCTGTATATTCGTATGTTCTTTGATCTCCCATCACGCCTACAGATTTTACAGGCAGCAATACAACAAATGCTTGTCTTATTTTATAATATAAATCATTTATAAAAAGCTCTTCTGTGAGTATATTGTCTGCTTCTTGCAAGATATTTATCTTCTCTTGTGTTACTTCCCCAATTATTCTGATAGCTAGTCCTGGGCCTGGAAATGGGTGTCGATAAAGAGCTTCTTTTTTAATGCCTAGATTTATTCCGATTTGAATTATTTCATCTTTAAAAAATTCATTCAAAGGTTCCAAAAGTTTTAAACGCATTTTATCTGGAAGTCCTCCCACGTTGTGATGAGATTTAATTTTTGAAGAAGTGTTATTTTTTGATTTAGATTCAATTACGTCAGAATAAATTGTTCCTTGAGCTAAATATTCTATATTTTGATCTTCTAGAGTAATTTTTTCAAAAATATTAACAAATTCTTTTCCTATTATTTTTCTTTTTTCTTCAGGATCACTTACATTTTTTAAATGATTCAAAAATTTTGCAGAAGCATTAATGTATTTTATATTTAAATCATATTGATCCTTTAATTCTAGTATTTTTTTATCTTCATTTTTACGTAACAAACCGGTGTTTACAAAAACGCAGATCAAATTTTCTTTTATTGCCTTTTTTATAAGTAATGCACAAACTAAAGAGTCTGTGCCACCAGAAAGCCCTAAAATAACCTTTTTACTACCTACTTTAAGTTTAGTTTTTTCTACAATAGTTTCTATATTGCTTTCTAATGACCAATTAGTTTGAGCTTGGCAAATTTTAAAAACAAAATTTTTAAGTATTTGATCACCAAATTCAGAATGAGTTACTTCTGGGTGAAATTGTAGACCATAAATTTTTTGAGTTTCATTTGATATAGAAGCAATACAATTGTTTGTAAAAGCTAACTGTTTGAAATTGTTGGGAATTTTTTCAATACTATCCCCATGACTCATAATCATTTGAAATTTTTTTGGAAGTTCTGAAAATAAAATAGATTTTTCATCTTTTAGAAAGATTTCAGAGCTCCCATATTCTTGTTTACAGTCTTTAGATACTAGGCCTCCAAATAATTTAACAATTAGTTGCATCCCATAACATATTCCCAAAACAGGTATTTTGAAATTGAAAATTTCCATGTTCAAGGTAGGAGCTTCTTTTAAGTAAACAGAATCGGGTCCTCCACTTAGTATTATTCCTGCGATGTTCATATTTTCAATTTCTTTTAAAGGGGTACAGTAAGGCATTACTATTGTATAAACGCCAATTTCTCTAATTCTTCTTGCAATTAGCTGACTATATTGGGAGCCAAAATCTAATATAAGTATTGCACGAACATTCATTATACAAGTCCTTAAGATAAATAAAATTGTTATTATTAAAGCTCATTTCATTAATTGTAACATATTTGTCTTTATTTCTGTTAATCTTAAAGCCAAATTAAGAAAATTAATTAGTAAATCTTTTAAGTAATTTTTCAATAATTTTATTGAAAAATTACTTAAAAGATTTATCTTGAAAAATTATTTTTTTTATATAAAAAATTGAAAAAACAAAATTGTTGAACTAATAATTCAATAAAAAGGAGGCACAAATTAATGAAAAAGAATACATTAAGTGCAATATTAATGACTTTATTTTTATTTATATCTTGTAATAATTCAGGTGGTGATACTGCATCTACTAATCCTGTTGATGAGTCTGCAAAAGGGCCTAATCTTACAGAGATAAGTAAAAAAATTACAGATTCAAATGCAATAGTACTAGCTGTGAAAGAAGTTGAGACTTTGCTTGCATCTATAAATGAAATTGCTAATAAAGGTATTGGTAAAAAAATAAATCAAAATGGTTTAGATAACTTAACGGATCACAACGGATCGTTGATAGCAGGAGCCTATGTGATATCAACTTTAATAACAGAAAAATTGAATAACTTGAAAAATTCAGAAGGATTAAAGGAAAAAATTAAAAAGGTTAAGGAATGTTCCGATAAATTTACTAAAAAACTAACAACTAGTAACGGGGATCTTGGTAAAGAGAATGTTACTGATGCTCATGCACAAGCAGCTATTTTGAAAACAAATCCTACTAATGATAAGGGCGCTAAAGAACTTGGAGAGTTATTTGAGTCAGTAGAAATTTTATCAAAAGCAGCTCAAGAAGCACTAACTAATTCAATTGCAGAACTTACAAGTCCTGTTGTAGCAGAAAATCCAAAAAACCCTTAATTTAGATTATATTATAAGATTAATTTGTTTTAAAAAAGTAACTGGAAAAAATAAAGTCAATATAAAGCCAAGAAAGATTTCTTGGCTTTTATTTATTTTATTATTTTCAATAAATTTCTTAAAATTTATTGAAAATAATAAAATAAATGTTTGCAACCCAAAGGTGCTCTTAAAAGAGAAAAGCTTCTTTCAAAAGTCGTTAATAAATTGAATTTAAGCATTAAGCATAAACAAAACTAGGTAACAGTTTAATTTAGAGATTACATAGTTTTGATTTTAAAAGCTTAAACAATTCTAACAGATTTTTGAAAGAAATACGTAGGAATTTTTTTACGATAAAAATTCTTTTTTACGCTATTTAAAATTTAGTTTGCTAAAATAGCAAATTTTAAATCTTTTTTATAAATAGTAAATTAATTAATAACCATAAATAAATTTAATAATAAAAATTAGACACAGTATTATCATTATTGGAGAGATTTTATTTTTTTTATTTTCCAATAAATTAAGTATTACGTTTATTAAAACATAAAATATTATTCCAATGCTGATTCCCGAAGAGATATTGTATGTTAAGGGAATTAAAAAAAATATTAAAAAACTGGGAATATTTTCTCTGATATTAGAGAAATTAATTTTTATTATTTCTCTACACATTGAAAATCCTACATATATTAGTGCTGCGGCGGTTGCACTAGCAGGAACGGCAATAAATAATGGTGAGAGGAATATTGCAACAAAGAACATTATTCCCGTTACTATTGTTGTAAGACCAGTTTTGCCACCTTCTTCTATTCCTGTACAGCTTTCAATGTATGCTGTTACAGTAGAAACCCCCATTATTGCTCCAACAGTAGTAGAAATGGCATCAATTAAAAATACTTTACCAACATTAGGAATTTTCCCGTTTTTATCTAACATATTACTTTTTGCTGCTACTGCTATTAAAGTGCCCAAAGTATCAAATAAATCGTTAAACAGCAATACTAATACAATTGTAATAAAGCTCCAAAAATGTTTGTTTAATATGTAGGAAAAATCCAACTGATTAAATATTGGCTTAATAGATTCGAATCTTAAAATTCCGTCTGGAAAACGTATTCCAGCAGCAACTGCGCTTTCTGGGTTAAAAATTGCATATGTCCAGGCTATGACAGTGACTGAGCAAATTGCCCAAAGTATACTTCCTCGCACCTTTAATTGTTCAAAAATTACAATAAAAAATAATCCCAAAAATGTAAATAAAACTTTTAAGTCAATAAATGATCCAATTCCAACCAATGTGGCATCATTTTTAATGATAATTCCACCATTGACAAAACCAATAAAAGCAATAAATAGCCCTATTCCAACTGTGATAGAGTATTTTAAATTTACTGGTATGGAATTTGCAATACTTTCTCGAGCTCTTGACAGAGACAATACAATAAAAATTAGTCCTTCAGTAAAAACAGCAGCTAATGCAACTTGCCAAGGAATATTCATTCCAATTACTACAGAAAATGCAAAAAATGCATTAAGACCCATTCCTGGTGCTAGTGAAATAGGGGTATTAGTATAAAGTCCCATTAATATACTGGAAAATGCTGATGTTAAGCATGTTGCAGTAACTAATGCACCAATTGGCATACCTGTGCTAGATAATATTGCTGGATTAACAGCTATTATATATGCCATACTCAAAAAAGTGGTAATTCCCGCTATAATTTCTTTTTTATAATCAATGGTGTTATTTTTAAATTGAAATAACAATGTTTCTTTTGATTGATTCATTATAAATTGCTCCTTAAATTTTATTTTATATCAAAAATAAAACCAACACCATTGATTATATTTAATCTACTAGTAAAATGTAGTAATAAATTAAATTTTATGAAAACATTAATAGCCATAAACAAATTTAATAATAAAAATTAAGCACAGTATTAACATTATAGGAGAAATCTTAATTTTTTCTTTACTAAAAAGATTCAATGATACATTTACTAAAATGTAAAATATTGCTCCAATAAAAAATCCTGAAGAAATACTATAAGTTAAAGGAATCAAAAAAAATATTAAAAAGCTAGAAATATTTTCTCTAATATTATAGAAATCAATTTTTACTAGCTCTTTACACATTGTAAATCCCACATATATTAAAGCAGCAGCAGTTGCACTAGCAGGAACGGCAATAAATAGGGGAGCAAAAAAAACTGCAAATAAAAACAATAATCCAGTTATAATTGAAGTAAGACCCGTTTTACCACCTTCAGCAATTCCTGTAAAACTTTCAATATAAGTAGTAACAGTAGAAACCCCCATTATTGCTCCAAAAGTAGTAGCAATACCATCGACTAGTAATATTTTCTTTGCATTAGGAATTTTCCCATTTTTATCCAACATACCACCTTTTGTTGTAACGCTTATTAAAATACCCACAGTATCAAATAAATCATTGAATAGGAGAATAAAAACTATTGATATAAAAGTCCAGAAATGCTCACTCAAAACATAAGAGAAATCTAATTGATTAAATATTGGTTTAATAGATTCGAATCTTAAAAATCCATTGGGAAGATGTATTCCAATGGATTTGGCACCTTCTAAATTAAATATTGCATATATCCAAGCCGTAAGAGTAACTATACTAATTGCCCAAAGTATACTTCCTCGCACCTTTAATTGTTCAAAAATTGCAATAGAAAACAATCCTAAAAATGTAAATAAAACTTTTAAGTCAACAAATGATCCGATTCCAACCAATGTGGCATCATTTTTAACAATAATTCCACCATTGACAAAACCAATAAAAGCAATAAAAAGACCTATTCCAACTGAGATAGAGTATTTTAAATTTATTGGGATAGAAATTATAATTTGCTCTCTTACCCTTAAGAAGGATAGGAGAATAAAAATTAATCCTTCAATAAAAACAGCGGCTAATGCAACTTGCCAAGGAATATTCATTCCAATTACTACAGAAAATGCAAAAAATGCATTTAAACTCATTCCAGAAGCTAATGCTAGAGGCGTATTAGTATAAAGCCCCATTAATATGGTAGAGAATGCTGCTGTTAAACAGGTTGCAGTGACTAGCGCACCAATTGGCATGCCCGTGTTAGATAGTATTGCTGGATTAACAGCTATAATATATGACATACTCAAAAAAGTAGTAATACCTGCAAAAATTTCTTTTTTATAGTTAATATCACTGTTTTTAAATTGAAAAAACAAACCTTTTATATATTTCCCCATAAACTTTCCTTTATATTGTTTGAAAATATTTTTAATAATAATACCCTTTTAATTCTTTTTAAAGGTCTATTTAATCTTATTAAGCATATTGTTCTGGAAAAGAATATTTTCACTATCGGGCAAGTTTGAAAATACAATAGTTTTAATAACCTTTTCAGAACTATTTATAATAACAAATTTTCTAGCTTTAATAAGCTTTAAATAAGCTTTTAAAGAAATATCTTTTCCAACGCTAAAAAAGGTTTGAAGATATTTATGATCAATTAGCTTGTGACGATTAAACAGAAATAAAGCAATTATATCATTTCCAACTTTTAAAAATAAAGGTTCTTTGTATCTTAAATTCCACTTATTAGAAACAGTAAAATAATGCCTTAAAGAAATTTTATTATTCTCTTGAATTAATTTAATATATTTAGAATCTTTTTTTAATTCAGGAATACCGTCAAAAGAGATTGTAGAACAAGACAATGTTAAAAGTAATATATAACAGAATAATAAGTATTTTTTTAAAATTTTCAAGACAATCAATAATATGTGACTTTTTTTATAAAATTTTATTTTTAAATGCATATTCTAAAGTATTTTTTGTATTCTTGAAATTAACGTCAATAAATCTTGGATCATATTGCAAGGTGTCCCTAGTCCAAACTTGAAAAGAATCGTTGTTAAATAAAAAAACTAGCTTTTTGTAAGGGGTTAAAGCTTTTAACATAAGCTTAAAATTGTCTTTATCAAGATTAATGTATAAAAACTTAAAATTTCCAATGCTAACTACCTTAGAAATGGCAATACTTCCAATATATTTATTATCTTGAATTAATTTTAAATAACCTTTAGTAAAATTTAAATTTGAGTCTAACATAACATTTAAAAATACAGTAAATTTATTACTAGATTTGTCTTTTTTAATGTAGATTTGACTATCTGGATAAAAATAAAGAAAATAATCTGCTCTTTCAATTTTTTCAAAATTCTTTTCTAAGTCTTCCGCAACATTCAAAATTTTGCAAGAAGAACAAATAAAAACCATTAAAATCAAAGAAAAACTATATTTCATAATTAACTTATATTATACAATACAGAAAGGAGAGTATTTATATTAAATGGATGAAAACAACTTCAGCTCTTATATTGCAAATTCTAAAGTCTATTCAGATTACATAATATTAAAACATAAAATATTGCTTATTCCTGTTCCTATAATAAAAATTGCTATGGAAGAAGATCTTAAAATTTTTGAAATAGGTTTTCAAGATAAACATAAAGATTTTTCAGGATATATTCAATTAAATGAAAAATCTTTATACATAAATGAGAATATGAGTCTTGAAAATAAAAGATTTACAATAGCAAAACACTTGGGGCATTATTTGATGCATAAAGATCAAATAAAAAATTTATCTAAAAATGAAAACTATTACAATGATATTCAAGATAGTCAAATGATAACAGAAGCCAATATATTTGCAGCAAACATTTTAGTTCCAACAACCACATTAAAATTAAAATTATCTCAATATAAATCTAGAGAGTGCCCTCAAAAAGCAATAGCAAAAGAATTTCAAGTAACCGAAAATACAATTTATTTAAAATTAAGCATACTTAATGATCTTAGTAAAATAAATAAAATAAAAAAGAGTAAAAAATTTTTAAAAATTAAAAATACAAAGCATAAAATAAATACTAACATTTACCTCCACAATACAGATAAAATTAAAGAATCAATAGCTATTGATTTGGAAAAATATGAACTTGAAAAAAAAGAACGAATTAAAAAAATATTTGAAGACCTAGAATAAAAAGATTTTTTAAATTGAAAACTTTTTTAGTATATATTCCATCTTTACATTAGCCAAGACTAAATAATCTTTACTCTTAATAAGAGAATCTAAATGTTTTTTTGCAATTACAATCCAATATTTATTATCCATAAATTTCTTAGTAGTTGGAAAATTTATTTTTAATGAAAAATTTTTCAGAATTTTTTGTTTTTCAAGATAAGATAAAACTTCTGCCTTAAAAGATGCACCTTGGGTCAAACTATAAGCGATAAGTATTCCATATAATTTCTTATTATAAATAAAAAGATCTTTAATATAATTAATATTGCTATTAAAATTAGGTTCATCAACGTAAACATAACCACTATTTTTGGTATCGTTTAAACTTTCAAAATCAGATGAACGATATAAATGTTCATAGTCTTTTGTTTTAAAATTTGAAATCTTCAAATTAGGATAATTCATCAAAGATGTTAAAACAGTTAAATTAATTTTATCTTCTTCTGGTATTTTAAACAAAGGAATTGTTGAACAGCCGCAAAGCAATAAAAAATAAACAGGAATTAAAAACTTCTTCATTTAATGCCTTAATTGTATGTTTTTAATAAAATAAAGTAAAGTGAATCAAAATATTTATATATTTTGATATAATGTAAAAATGAAGTTTAAAAGGATGTATAATGAGTTATTATGTACTAAGCAAAATATTTCTATATTCTGGATACCTTGTTGTTGGATTTTTATCTTTTACAATTTTCAATAAAAACTTACGAAATAAAATCAGAAAGAAATTAAAAAATTTATACTTTTTATATTATTTAACTTTTTTTGCTCTTTTTATAATCAGCTCAAATTTATCTTATTATTTCACTGAAAAGCAGTTATTGGAAAATTTTAATGCTTTTGAAAAAGAATTTTTTGAAATACATAAGGTAAACGAACAATTTTTTCAAAAATACCTACTAAATTTTCCAGTACCAATAAGAATGGAATTGATGTCAAAATTTAATCCACTATATACAGTGTTTAATGCTAGTTTTGAGAAATATTCTAAAAACATTGGCAAAAGCTCTTATGAAATTCAAACAAATTATAAAAATTACATCAAAGCAACAAATTCGGAAATTAAAAACAAATTAGAACAAATAAAAGAAAGTATCATCCCTATTTATAATAAATATAAATTACCTATTCTAAATGGAAAAAATACAGAAATAGGTATTGATTCAAACGGAAATATTATTCCTATTACAAAAAATACAAACGGAAAAATAACAGAATTGCTGTTTTACGATCAAAATTATAATTTAATTCCCTTTAAAAAATTTGAAAACTACGAAGTTAGATTTGATATAATCCCAGAAAATAAAAATATACACTTCAAAGAACTAATAAATGTTTATTATCTTGATGAAAGCAATATTACTAATCCTATAGAATATTATAAAAATAATATTGAGACTAACCCTTATTACATAGACTTACAAGAAGATAAAGACAACTTTCTTAAAACAATAAAAATTAAAAAAGAGTATGGTTTATACTTGGAGAAAAAAAAACAACTACAACATTTAACTGAAAATGACAAACTTAATGATTTTAAAGAATTTTTAGCAAAAAATAACAATATTTTTTCATTAAATACAATATTTTCTAATGGTAATCCAATATTTACTTATGCCATAAATGTAAAAGCAAAAAGTATTATAAATTATTTAATAACAAAAGAATTTAATATCAATTTAACAAATCAAAGCTCTCAAACAGCTCTTCATAATGCCATAATTCAAAAATATGAATTAAAATTTATTAAATCACTTATTAAAAAAGGTGCTAATCCAAATATCAGAGATATAGACAATAAACTGCCTATAGATTACTCTGATAAAACTGGTGAAATCTATAAATATTTAATGGGCATTTAGCTGTTGTCATGCTAATTAAATTAGCATGACAACAGCATTCTAAGCTAAATTAATCTGATTTATTAAGCTCTAAATTTAATTTGAAATAATTGTAATGTGAATAGAGACTACAACCAATACTTTAATAATAAAAAATATGAAATTAAATTGAAAATAATCTTTAACACTTTTTAGAAATACAAAAGCTTCTAAACAGCAATTTAATATAGTATTATTTATCAATGCCAATATTTACAAGATTGAAAAATATTGTTAAGATATTAAACGTATTATTCAAATTAATTATTTTAATTAATTAATTTGCACTTAATAAAAAGGGGAAAATTATGTCAACATCATCCGCATCTATATCTATATTTACAATATTGCAAAAAGTAGGAAAAGCCTTCATGCTTCCTATAGCACTTTTACCAGCAGCTGGAATTTTATTGGGAATCGGAGGCGCATTTACTAATGAGACAATGATTCAGGCTTATGGATTAGAAGAAATCCTTGGAAAAGGAAGTGTAGCAAACTCAATACTTTATCTTATGAAATATACAGGAGAAGTAATTTTTGCTAACTTACCTTTAATGTTCGCAGCAGCAATTCCAATCGGACTTGCTAAAGTAGAAAAAGGAACAGCTGCTTTAGCAGGAGTAGTCGGCTTTTTAGTTATGCATCAAACTATAAATGGAATCTTGTACATACAAGGAATCACACCAGAAAGTGCAAGCTTAAAAGCACTATTGGAATTAGGAATGCCTGAAACAGCTGCAACTGCCAAAAGTCAGGAATATACAAGTGTACTTGGAATATTCTCTCTTCAAATGAGCGTAATGGGAGGACTTATAGCAGGATTTGTTGCTGTCTTTCTTCATAACAGATTCTATAATATTCAATTACCCACATTTTTAGCATTTTTTGGAGGCACAAGATTTGTGCCAATCGTAACCACAATGACAATGTTTATTGTAGGAATATTTTTAACATTTATTTGGCCTTTTATCCAAGGTGCAATGACTTCGTTTGGAAGCATTGTAGAACAATCCGGGCTTTTTGGAACATTTGCATATGGAGCAATAAAAAGGTCTTTAATTCCATTTGGACTTCACCATATATTTTATTTGCCATTTTGGCAAACAGCTGTTGGTGGGGCAATGGAAATAAATGGAGAACTCATATCAGGGGCACAAAATATATTCTTCAAACAACTTGCAGATCCCAATACTATACATTTTGAAGTTGCAAAGGGAACAAGGTTTTTTAGCGGAGAATTTGTTGTTATGATTTTTGGACTACCTGGGGCTGCACTTGCTATGTATCATACATCAAAGCCTGAAAATAAAAAAAACGTAGCTTCATTGCTAATATCTGCTAGCTTTACATCAATGTTAACAGGAATTACAGAACCTCTTGAATTTGCATTCCTTTTCGCAGCACCAGCACTTTATTACTTTATATATGTTCCTCTTTTTGGACTAGCGTATCTTTTAACACACCTTTTAAACGTAGGGGTAGGACTAACATTTTCTGGAGGATTCATAGATATGTTTCTATTTGGAATACTTCAAGGGAATAGCAAAACAAATTGGATAGCAATTCCTATCTTAGGAATCTTCTACTTTATTGGATTTTATTTTATATTTAAATTTACAATCATGAAATTCAACCTTAAAACAATAGGAAGAGAAGATGAAGAAATGGAAAAAGATAGTATAGTTTCAGAAAAAACAAGTTTATCAGAAACTTCTTCAAAAGTATTAGAAGGTCTTGGGGGCAAAGATAATATTACATATATTGATGCATGTGCATCAAGACTAAGAGTTAATCTAAAACAAATAGAATTAGTCAAATCAGATACCTATTTCAAAAATCTGGGTGCTAGTGGAATATTAAAAAAAGGAAATAGTGTCCAAATTGTATTTGGAGGATTATCCGATAATATAAAAATGGAAATCGACAAGCTTATGTAAAATTTCAAAAATATAATATAAAAACAGCTAATCCAATAGAAAAA
>NC_012130.1 GCF_000170955.2 Borreliella valaisiana VS116
TACTTTACTTGTCAATTAAAATCAATTTTTATTTATACAACACCACAATCTATGTAATTCACAAAAAATTTTTGTATTTTTAAAAAAAAACATTTACTTTTAAATCAAAATTGTGATATACATATTTCTAATAGAGTTCAATCTAACGTTCAAGGAGCTATAAATGAAAAATTTATCTAATGTTAACAAAACCAGTAAAAAAACACCTTGTTATAATAAATTACAACATAAATTAATAGTTCTTATTTCAACACTTAAGTACATAAACACCAAATATCAAAAATATACCCAAAAAAACATACTCTATTACTTTAATGAGAATCTAAAACGAAATGGTCAAACTACCACTACATTAAGAACAATGCAAAAATATCTTTATAAATTGCAAAAAGAAATAAAAGTTACAACAAACTACTACAAACACATGGGGGTGAATTTTGGGACTGAAATATACTATCAACTTAATTTTTCTAAAAAAGAGTGTCATACAAAGATAAATAAATACTTTCAAGAAAAAAAACACGCTAGATTTACATCTAGGGTTAATAACCACCTTAAAGATAAATTTACTAAAAAGGGTAGTGTAGAGTTGGGGGGGTGTTTAAGTAATAAAAATAATAATATAAAAGAAGAAAAAGAAAGAAAAAAGAAGATAGAAAAATTTCAAATAATAAAATATGCCAATAAATGTAAATTTTACTGTAAAGAATTTCTTCCTATTGTTTTAAATTTAGATATTAGTAAAAATGAGAAAATTAAAATACTTAAAACTGTAAAAAGAATTGAGATTAAACTAATAAAAGGTAAAAATATAAATCTAAATAAATCTTGCTTTAAAGAAAAACAAAACAAATTAAAAGAAATTCTAGAAAATACCAAAAAACAATTAGAAAAAAAAGGATACAATGCCAAACAATTAAAAATAAATTTCCAAAAAACATATGAAAATTACAAAAATAAGCCGCATTTTATTATTGAATATCATAAATACAATGATTTAAGTACTATAAAACGTAAATTAGAAAAATCAATTGAATTGAAAAAAGAAAATCCACAAAAAGATTATGAGAATATAAAAACAAACATTTATAATATTCTCATTGAACAACTAAAAGAAAAGGCAAATATTGAATTTCTAAAGCCAATTGTAAAAACTTATCTGAATAACAAAAATAAAATAGAATACAAAAAAGTATTTGGCACATATTATTATGAATTATTAGAGCTAATAAAAGATCAAAAAAGTTTATTTAATTTAAAGGAATTGGACAGAAAAGCTATATAAGGATTAAATATGGAGAATTTATTGAAAACTACAAAAACAGAAGAACGGAAATTTGACTTTCATAAAACAAGTATTTTTATAATGAAAGAAAAAAAAAATGATAGAAATATTTATCATACAAAAATACTAAAGGAAATTCATAAAGTAGTAAGTGATAAAAAACAAAGATGTATAGTTCTTTTTAAAGACTTATTCAATGAATCAAAAATTCAAAATCTTTATCTATATCCTATACAAGAAGGGGATAAATTTTTGGGGATTTTTTATGGTTATAAAAAACCAATAAAAAATATTCTTGTACAGTATAAATTAGACGGGGTTAAAAAAGCATATACATTTTCAAAAGCATATTACATAGAATTTAGATTTAAAACCGGCAGTGTTTTTTGCTATATAAAGGATATAAGGCGTCTATTAAAAAAAGAAAAGATAGATACGCAGTATAATAAAGCACTTGTTGAAAGATTTTTAAATTTAGAAAAACATGTATACGAATTTTACAATAAAAAATATTCTAGTGAAGGGCTAATTATAAAATGGATTTTAAAAAATCTAAAATAATAACAATAGCCAATATCAAGGGCGGTGTTGGCAAAAGTACAAGTTCAATAATATTTTCAATCTTGCTAGCCCAAAAATATAAGGTACTTTTAATAGATATGGATACTCAAGCATCTATTACTAGTTATTTTAATAAAAAAATAATAGAGAATAAATTTGATTTACTTAAGAAGAATATATATGGGGTTTTAAAATCAAATTATTTAATAAATGATTCAATCATCAATGTAAATAATAGGCTTGATTTATTGCCAAGCTATTTAAGTTTACACGAGTTTAGTGAAGAGATTTTACCTTATAAAACACATAGATTAAAAAATAGCCTCAAATATTTAAAATTTAATTATGATTATATAATAATTGATACCAATCCCCATTTAGATTCTACATTATCCAATGCTTTAGTTATTAGCGAACATATTATGGTGCCAATGGCTGCAGAAAAGTGGGCTATTGAAAGTTTGCAACTACTAGAATTTTTTATAAATAAATTAAAGTTAAATTTGAAAATATTTTTATTTGCAACAAAATTTAAAAAAAATAAAACCCATAAAGATTTATTGGCAATATTACAAAAAAATTCAAGGTTTTTAGGCATTATATCAGAACGAGAAGATTTAAATAGAAGAATTGCTAAAAATGATGATTTTGATTTAGATAGAGATTATATAAAGGAGTATGTTAATATTTTAAAGCATTTTAATGCAAAAACAAGAAATTAGTGCGCCGGGCGTACTAATTAATAGTAAATAAATATAAAAAAAGTAGTGATTTTATATTAAAAATACAAGTGGGGGTTTTAATTATGAGTTTAGGAATAAAGATAAACGACAGAATAATAGCAAAGGAAGAAACAAAAAAAAATTTAAATAATAAAGAAGAAGTAATAGAACATTATAATACGTTAAAAACACAGTTAAAATCTAATTTACAACAAGGGGTTTACTCTAAGATAGAAAATATGAAAATTTTGAAAGAAATTAAAGATAATGAATATTATAAATTAGATGGTTATAAAAATTTTAATTCCTTTATAAAAGATTATAAATTAGCTAAAACTCAAACTTATTGTTATTTAAGAATAGCACAAGCTATAGAAAATGGTGTTATAGAAGAGCCTTTCTTATTAGAAAATGGTATTAAGGAGACTATAATCTTTTTAAGAAATAGTAATTCGGAAAAAATTAAAAAATCTAAGCAAAATTTAATAAAACCTTTAAGGTTTCAACTTAAAAAGCAAGAAAGTTATGATTTTTACAAAAAAAATGCTAAATTTACCAGTTTTATGATGGACGAAATTTTTGAAAATCAAAAAGAGTTTCTTAATAGACTTATGAAGAAATATGAAAAACTGAAAGTATAATTTTAGAATTTTATGAATATAATATATAGTTCACTTAGTATAAAGTAATACTTTACTCTTGTTATATTATTTATTGTAACTTATCTAAATGTTATTCTTGCTATAAACTTTACATAAGTTTATTCATACAAAAAAATCCATTATAATCCTCAATTATTACTTAATAAATATTTTTTTTACCTTTTTTATAAAATTTTTGCAAAAAACCTTGTTAAAAAATAGTTTTTGCTATATCTTTATATATAAGAAAAATCTAATGTTAGGAGATATAAATGCAAAACTTAAACAATAATCCACAAGAAATTAATCAAGCAGAAATTCACTTTATAAGTGATATGAAAACCCTAAGGATGAACTTATCAGGGATTGAGAAAAATCTTAAAGGATATGGCTATAAATATCAGAATTTCAATGATATAGTAGAAGAAATTTATAACGTTATTGAAAAACACAATTTACAACTTGATTTTAAGCAATTTCCAACTTTTACATACGATCCGTATGGTAGAGTTCATATTGTTAGAACTACATTTTATAGTACAAATACTGGGTATAAAGACTCATTTTATACACCAATACTTACAGAAAATTTAAAATGGAACAATGAAAATGGTTCTAAAAATGTTAATACAACGCCACAACTTGTGGGCTCATCAATTACTTATTTCAAAAGATACGCTTTAGTTGCATATCTTAACATAAGAAGTGAAGTGGACACTGATGCAGCGCCTATAAACAACAATGGTTATAAAAATGAAAATTCTACTATGTCTAGCAAACAAGTTAGTGTTAATCAAGAACAAAAAAAAGACATAAATCAAAATCAAATAAAAAACTTTAATAAAAAGTTGAAAATTGGAAAATCTTATTACTATGAAATTTTTAGAAACGCGTTATTTAATATAAAAAATTGGGTAAATGAAGATACAGAAAAAAGTAATATAAAGGCCTTAATAAGGGCGTTATGTGTTGATAATGATGATGTTTTAGATAATATTTTTGAAAAAGATTTAAAGCTTAAAAGCATAGAATATTGGGCAAAAATTTTAAAAGATTATTTCAATAAGACTAATAAATTGGATGATCTAAATAAGTTTGAAAAATTTATGCTTGATAAAGAGTCCATTTATGAAACAAGTGTATTAAAATTTTTTTGCATGTTAAAAGAAGAAAGACAATTTGATTATATATTTTTATTGTAATAATTTAGATTAATACCAATATTTCCCTTATTTAGGGAAATATTAACTTATTGGTGAATTATTATATATCTAAATCAAAGATTATAAAAATAATAGTTCACACTATCTATTTTTTATTAAAATTCTTTTCTAAAGTATCTATCCTGGAAATTAAATTATCTATTTTTTTATTTAAATTTTTTTCTAAAATTTCCATTTTGCGATTTACAATATTTATTGTAAGATTTATATTCTTTTCTAGTGTTTCTATTTTGTTTACGGCATTTAGCGCCAGATTTATGTTATTTTCTACGTTGGCTTCTAGTAACTTTAATTTTTTTTTTATATCTATCATTTCACGTATAACCCCCAAATAACACAATTTTAATTGTGAAAAAATATTGTTTTTTACCAAAACCCATTTTTGTAAATATAAGGGTATATACAATAATATTATAGATACTTTTTACTATAAGGAGCATGATTTTATAAAAAAATTTTTGTTAAAAATTTTTATTTTTTTTTGAAAAATAGTCTCGTATTTTACGGCTTATCTCTTCTAAAGGAAAATTAAGTTTATAGTGACTTGTAAATTCACTATCTATATTCATAGCACGAAGTTCAGTTATGACTTTTATTTCTTTTTCTAATTTGTAAATTCATTTTTTATCTTTATAAGGATATATAAATAGCAATATTTATTGTTAAATTATTTTATATAGTGCAGTTAATATTAGAACTATTTATTTTAGCGTTATCTAGAAAGGGATAATTACTAAGTAGGCCCGAATTTATAAATTTATGTACTATTTGCTAAACTTAGTAATTATCCATAAAACAATACTACTAAAAATAGTGGTGATAAAGGGTATGATTGTAATCAAAACAAGAATACTTTTTGTATAGTATTCTTGAAATATTGTATTTATAAGCGCTTTAGTTTTATAAAATTCTTTTTTAATGTCTTTTATATCATTTTCTAAGTCCGTCATTTGAATCTCTAAATTTAAAATTTTATTATCTAGGAGTGAAGTATCTTTTACGATATTTTCTTTTATATTGGATATTTCTTTTTTTATATTTTCTACATTATTATAAATATTAATTTGTGAAAGATTTTTTTTATCATATGAATTTAAATTATATTTGTTAATATTTGACATTAGAAAAACCCCCAAATTTTGTATGAACAACTAGCATTAATTTTCTAAATTGCTAATTATGAGTCCTTGACGCTCATATCTATGAATACAAGACATTAGTAGCTCATTTTTTGTCTTTTTATGAATTTTACAAGAAGTTGTTTGCTTGTCTATTGTTCCAAAATGCATTTTACAAGAATTTATAAGTACAACAAAAACATAAAAAATAAACATTTTATTTTTCATGAACTCTCTCCAAATTTTAAAAAGTAAATCAAAGATATATAATTACAATATGTTTTTTTAAAATACAAAATTAAAAATAATTCAAGAAACGGTTTAATTGTTTTTGAAACAATTAAATTTTAATTTTTTAAATCTATAAAAAATTAATCTTATTACATTGTGGTGTTACATTTTAACAAACTGCAAATGTAATACCAAAGAAATTTTTTAGAATTCTCCATCATAAAAATTATCTTCTTTAAAACGAATTATAAATGGCATACAAAACAAATTTTTGAGTTTTTTATATATATTAGACGTAGTATATACTATAAGCCGTGTAATACCCTTAATATCCCAACTTCTTGCTATTTTAGCCACCTTATAGCCTAAATTTTTAATTTATTGAACGGCACTTCTGCTTAAAAATACTTTACTAGTTTTTTCTATAATTTGAATTGTAATTCAACGTAATTTTTATTAATTTGTTACTAACGCCTAGAATATAGTCAATTTTGCATACATCAATCTTTATTTGATTTAAAAAAAACCACTGCAAATTTACCCTCACAAAGATAGTAAAAATTAACAAAAACCACTAAATAAAAACAAATTCTTTTTGTTTGAAGAATTAATTTTGACCAGATATTTTAATTCTGATATACAGTGTTTTTCTTACAAGAGATTAATTAAAAATTATGACGAAATTTGTGTCGCTTGTAGGGCTAAAAATAGACAAAATAAACAATCTTATTGGGGGTTAATAATTTTTACTGTGCGTATATTTTGGATGCGTAAAACTTAATAATTTGGGCCTAGGAAATAAAATCAAAATTAGTTTTAATTTTTATTGATTTTTTCTTGCCGTATTACTGCAATAAACTAACAAAACTAATTAATAACCAGTTTTATTAGTCTTTATATGGAGATTATTTCAAATTTTATAGATTTCAACAAAAAATTAGTATTAAAATCCACAAAAATATTTTTGTTTTATAGGGTACACCCTACAGTATCTATCAAAGATAGAGTCAAAAATATATAAATGCAATATATTCTATCACTTCATTTTAAAGTTTTTGTTATATTTAGAATAACGTTTATGTAGCTACATTTATGTTCGCTTAAAAATTGCTTTTTTGCTTATTACAGTTATTCTAGCCCGAATTTTGCATACAATTAAAACTTTTTTAGTTTGACTAATATTGGTAATTCTTGATAAAATTTGATGTAAAATTAATATAAATTGATATTATTTTATTTTGATATTTAATTTTGTTTGATTTAAAAGTGGAGTTAAAAAATGGAAATTAATGATTATCTAGATTTTAAAAAAAACACTGCACAAGCGTTACTTAAGATTCATGAAGATTATCAAAAAATACTACAAATAATAGGTAAAAATAAAACCTTAAAAAGCAGTATAAAAAAATCAACTGAAAATAAACAAGAAAATTCTAAACCCCCCGCTAAACTGTACTTAAATCCAAAAACCAATCAATTAATTAAAAAATGTGTTAAAACCTTAAAAAAAATTGACCCAATATCTGGTTGGTTTGTACATTTACTGGTAATAAGTGGGTGTAGGGGCGCCGAGCTGCAAAAAGTAAAAATGCAAGATATTTCATCCTTTTTAAGCAAAACCGGAAAAACTTTATACAACATAAAAGTAAATGTAGTAAAAAAAAGAATTAATACTTGTGTTAGAGAATTTGTTATAAATTCAAAAGAATTTAATGCTATTCAAAAAGTGCATGAAGATTATTTTAAAGAAAAAAATCTTAATACAAGTCGTACGTATTTTTTTCAAAAAACCAAACATAGATTTAAAGATAATCGAATTAACATTGACCATATTGCTAAAAAATTCAAAAAGTTACTTAGAAGGTGGGGTTTTAGGGCCAATAAATCACTCCATTTATGTAGAAATTTGTTTATTTTCAATTTAAAAGCTAGCGGCTACAATTCTTTTCAAATAAAAGAACTTATGAAATACTCTTCAACATATGAAATTGATAATATTTATGGACTATCTTCTGCAAGTAAAATTCAAGCGTATGAGTGCGTAAAGGATAGTATTGGTTTATAAGTCACATAGTTAAGCTTAAATGATGAATATCTTTATTTTTGACATATAATCTATACCAACCAATTTTCTTTGGCAATTTTTTTCCCGTGTCCCCGTTGAATAGGGACACGGGAACTATTTGAAAACGCCATATTGTTAAAAAAAAATACTTTTTCACTTATTGGTAATAGGCCCTTTAATCTATCTGATATAGCCCTTTTATTAGGGTCATAATTGAATACAAATTCTTTAAATTTATAATTTACATGATTGATAAGTGGATATTTACGCATAATTTCATCAATTTTAATTTTGAGTAGCTCTTTAATAGGTTTTTCTTTTTTTTTGTTTTCATTTTGAATTTTGTTCAGCTCTGCTTTTAAATTTTTAATTTCAAAAAGAGAACACTCAAGATTTATAGCAGACTGCTCGGTTTTAATCTCAAGGTCTACACACTCAACATACTCTACAAATTCATTTATCCAATCAAACTCAACTCCAGATTGATAAAAATCACTCTTTACTACCAACTCTTCAATCTCTTCAACAAGCTTATTAAACGTATCATTATCAATATTGTTGGATATTAATAACTTAACCTGATTGTTTTTAACAATTTCGGTTCTTATATTGAAAACTTCCCTTTCACATTTAAGAACAAAATTAAGCACTTTTGATATTAAAGAATTATTTCTTTTTATCTTACAATTAACCGGCGCAGCGCCTATTAAAAAGAATAAATTACAATTCTCAAGTCCAGTACATGCTAGTTGCATTTGCGCCTGCACATAGTATTTGAAAAAATACTTGCTACTCAAGAAATTGCCATTTTTATTGTACTCTTCAATAGCACTACTCATATAATTAGAATCGCTACTTTTAATTTCTAAAAGTTCTAAATCACCATTATTATTAATAAGCCAACCGTCAATTGTTGAGCCCACTAAAGTTTTTGAATTTTCCATTTTTTTGAAATAATTATATTTATCAACACCATTGGCATATTTATTTTTATACAAAACCGCAATATTATCACCGTATGCCTTTATAAATTCTCTAAATCCTAAATTTTCTAACTCTTTGCCCTTAAGCATATATAAATTCTCTTCAAAAGGCATACTTATACCAAAATATTTAAGCACTCTATTTACCATTAAATCTTTTAGCCCTACGCCACCAATAAGAATATTTCCTAATTCACTAGCACCTTATCTATCAAGTTTGTTTCTCTGCAGGCTAAAATCAAGATTTCGGTCGAATTTAAAACATTCTTTACTGCCTATTTTAGGTAATTTTTTGCCTATCTTACTTAATTTGCTTTTTTCTTTAGTTTGACTAACTTGATTTTCAAGTTCTATAAAATTTTCAAAACCAATAAAATTGGATTGTTTATATGTTTGATTAATTTCTTGTGGATTATTGTTTAAGTTTTGCATTTATATCCCCTAACATTAGATTTTTCTTATATATAAAGATATAGCAAAAACTATTTTTTTACAAGTTTTTTACAAAAAAAATTTTTTTAAAAACCATAGGGCTTTACCAAATTCTATTTTAAAAGAACTTAGTAAAGCCCTAATTTATTAGCTGATCTAACGTTAAGTAAAAATAATGAAAAATCATCATTTTACACAAAACTACTTTTAGTA
>NC_012131.1 GCF_000170955.2 Borreliella valaisiana VS116
AAAAAGTGTGTAATTTAAGAAAAGCAAAACTAGTAGATAAATTAAGTGCATTAGAACTATATCGATATTCGATATTTTTTAGAAATTACATTGAAAATGTAGCAGAAGACTGTCTCAAGAACGGACTTGTTCTTGAGAGTACTGGTCGCAATGTTAGTGAGGCGAAACTTTCTAGATTAAAGGTGCAACTTAAGAATGCGCTTTTAAATTGTATTATAAGCTACCGTTTTCATGGAATTGAATATGTTTTAGTAAAAACTAAAGACACACTACTAGACCTTAAAGAACCCGTCAATTAGAGCTACCTATTGGATTTGAACACTTTGATCATGAATCTACAGCGCCTTTAATAACTAGGAGTTAGCTATTTTAAAAGAAAAGTTATTCTCATTTTGAGAAAAGGAGTTAAAAAGTGATTGAAAATGAAGAAAAAGAAGACTTGCAAGTACAAGTTAAAGAAAAACAGCAAGTTAAATCTGATACCAAGGTTATAAGTTTTGGGGAATATGAAGAGTATATTCGCCTTAAAGAACAAGCAAATAATGTAAAACCTAAAGAGATAAATCGTGATTTAAGTATAAATTAGCGAATAACAAAAGAATTTGCATCAAAGTATGAATCTTATAGAAAAGAAAGAAAGTACAAAAAAAGAAAATAGAATTATAATATCACTTGGCGTGTAGTGATATTATAATTCTATTTATATTTATTCATTAAATTCTTTAAGATTTTGTATTATTTCGTCAATTTCTTTTTGTACATTAATTGTATAGCTAAGCACTTTTATAACTTTCTCAAGATGTTCAATTTCGTCTTCATTTTCATTAATAATAAGTTCTTTACCTTTTCTATACTTTAAGTAGCTTTTAAGTACTTGATAACTCCCAATTTCGTATTCATATACTTCTTTAGCTACATTAGTAAAACAACATGTTGAATTATAGTAAAGTTCTTTTGTATCTTCTTTATAAGTAATTTTCTCTACAATGCGATTATAATCTCCAGTGTGATTACCAATACTATTGTTGAGCTTTAAATTATCTTTTAATAAATGAGAATTAATGAGTTTAGTTCCAAGCTTACTAAGCTTTAAAAATGTATCTACATTATCTACAAATATAATTTTAGGAAAATCTATTTTTAAAAACTCAATAAATCGAGTTCGATAAATATTTGAATAAAGAATTGAGTAAATATATCCAAGTATTTCTTCTGGAGTAAACTCTTTACTATACTTATTTTTAATAAAATCTTTAAAAGTAGTATTAAAATTTTTCTTTTTTATACTTTCAAATGCACCTCTATCCTCTTTTATATAAAGTGGAAAAAAATATGATTTGCTGCAAATACAATCTCTGTTAACAATAACAGAAGCAATCAAAGCATGACAAAAACTACTTGTTGATAAAAGTCTTGTTGTAATAATCCCTATGTTATCCTTAACTTCTAAAATATGTTTCATTGTTTTATAAATAGGTCTTGCTACAATTCCTTTACTTTTAGAATAATAAATAAATCTATTATCAAAAGGTTTGTAAGTTATTTGCTTCACATAACTTGGATCAATATTTGTAGATTTTAGAAACTCTTGTACTTTTGTTAAATTCCAATTTTCAGTATCTTTTTCTATGCCGTATTTATTTCTTGCATCTTGTTCTGATAAATTTACTAAATTTTTAAGCTTATCTAAAAGCTCTTTTTTTGTATAGTCAATCGCTATATTATCTTTAGCGGTCGATGCACCAATACTAAATTCAATAAAAATATTTTTTAAAGAAATACCTTCGCTATAAATATTCTCAACATTTAAATCTTTTTTAACAAAAAAATAATTAGGTTCTTTATATTCTAACTTTTTAAAATTAGTAGTAAAGATATTGTTATTATCTAAAAATTCATATTTTTCTTTCCTTTTGCCTTTTATGCTACTGTAGTAAACATTTGCTAATTTATTCTTTTTTGACTCATTTTTATGTTTAATAAAAATACTAATCGCAACACCAGTTTGAATATCAAATACATTTTGGTCTGAACTGCCATCATCGGTCTTTTCTTTTTTTCTTGAGTCTCCATGTAAATTAAGAATATAAATTTCGTCAAATGTATTTAAAAGATGAAATCTCATTCCTCTGAATGTTACGTTATCAAGGTATCCATTATTTGTAATAATCCCAATAAGTCCCTCATTAGAATCTTCAATATTATTCTCTGCAAATCTAATAAACTTAACATAATCATCATTAAGTGATGATATTGTTTTTTCATTTAGAGGCTCATTTTTTATTTCTTTATATTTTTTTATTAAATCAAGTATATATTTATTATTATTTTTTGACCCTGCATTATAAGGAGGATTGCCAAGTATTACCAATATTTTACTTTCTTTAATTTTATTGGCTTCTTTAGTCTCTTTTGTAATATCTTTTAAAAAAGCTAAAGGTAAATATTTTTGATCTACCTGTTTTTTAAAATCAATTGTATTAGTTAAATACACTTTAAGTCTTGAATCTTTACTACTAAAATCAACTTCGCAAATTTCTTTTAAATATTGACTTAATTTAAGATGTGCTACAGCATAAGGTGCCATTAAGTATTCAAAACCATATAAGTTTTTAAGTATATGTAGATTAATATAGTCTTTTTGTCTACCAGATTCCTTTGGAATTTCTTTTAATATTATCGTGCGAATAACTTCAAGTAAAAATGTACCAGTCCCTGTTGCAAAGTCTAGTACTGTAACTTTGTCTTTATTTGCAAAACCTTTATCTAAGTTAAATTCTCCTTTAAGTATTTCATTTAAACTGCTAACAATAAAATTAACAATTGAACTAGGAGTATAGTAAACCCCTTTTGCTTTTCTTAAATTAGCATCGTACTTAGCAAGAAAATCTTCATAAAAATAAAGGTATGGATCTTTTGAATTTTCTTTATTACTGGTAAATGAAAATTCATTAAAAATAAGTTCTGTATCAATATTATTTACTATGCTTATAATACTTTCTAAAATCCATTTTAAGCAATCAAATTCACTATCTTTATGAATATCTTTAATTAGTTTTATAATATTTTGTATTAATGAAAAATTAGTAGGTATAAAGCTTTCTATATTGCTAAAATCAATTTCTGTATTACTTTTATTATTAAGACGAGCAATGAATAGCCCATAAGTAATAGTTTGTGCAATTGAATCTGAAAATTCAGAAATACTAAAATCATTACTATAAACACTTTCTTTAAGTATTCTACAAGTTGATACTAAGGTATTAAGTTCTCCTAGTTTTTCTTCATCAATATTTAAATCTAATTTTTCCTCATTTACTTTTAAGTTTGATTCTATCTCTTCTTTTAGGGATCTAGTTTTACTTGCAAGCAAAGTAGCTAATATTTTAACACTTTTAATTTTTTCAAAATGAGAATTAAAGAATTCATCTAGTATATTTATAACTTTAGTTAATTTATTTCTATCAAGCTTAATATTCTTACTATTTAATTCTTCTTTAGTGAGTAAAACTTCTCTTAATTTAACTTCCCTATCTTTAATCCAAATAAACTCAATATAATTTGTAAGAAGTATATTTCGTGTTATATTTTTATATTTTCCAATTTGGGAACTTTTAAGTGTTTCGTTTAGATTTTGCTCAACTTTCTTAACTTCAACACAACCTATTATTCCATTATTAATATTATTAATAACCACATAATCAGGTGATCCAAAGCCCTCTTTGCTTCGCCTTGGCTCATGCTGAATAGCAATACTTGAATTTTGATTAATTTTATTAAAATCATTAAGTAGATTTTCTAAATGAGTTCTGTTAGAATGCTCTGTTTTTTCTTCTAATTTTGTACTTCTTAGATTAGCTATATATTCTTTTGCTTTTTTGAATAGAGACTCATTATTATTCATTTTTATAAGGATAAAAGATATATAATTTAATATCAACTAAACTATATATTTGAAAAAACTATTTTTGTTCTTAGTATATAACAAAAATAAAACTTTCTAAGTTTCGATATATTGCTTTCATGTCAAAATTTAATTTTTCAAATTTTTTTGAATTTTTAGTTTTAATATTATTACTATTGCTACTATCTATAGTAAATTCTTTATTATTTTTTTTATTGTCTAATAATACGATTTTTTTCATTAAACATACTAAAAGAGCTTTTAATAATATTCTTAAATATTTACTATTTATATCACTTGAATCATTTGTAGTTTGCCTTTTAAGCTGTTTAAATACATTAAATGCATGTTGGCGCAAGTTCAATGCTTGCATATTGCTTAAATGCACGTATAAATCCCAATTCTAAATTGAAACGCTCTAAATCTAATTTTTCCTTAACTTTTTTAGCTTTAACTTCTGATCTAAAAGTTTGTGCTACAAGGTGTTCAAAAGTCTCTTCACTAATTACTACTTTAGAATCTTCGTTAACAGAAGTTTCTCCACGCTCCCATTTTTGCCTCATTTTCCATACATTTACTCTAGAAACTCCTAGTCTAGCTGCTATTTCTCCATCATTTAATGAGCCTTCTCTAAAATATGCAACATACTCATCAAAAGAGCGTTTAACTTTTTTCAAGGATATTTCTCTAAAGTAACAAAGTTATCAAATTATTACTCTAAATAGTAAAGCAATTTAATAAATTATTAACATAAACTGATAAATTCTTAATACTTATTAACCACTGATCTATATTTACAATATTCATTAAATTTAAATACATAAAAATACAACTTATTTGTCTTAAATCCTTTTAAATAGGTATGTTCTATTTTTAAAAGGAGCATAAAACTATGTCAAAAGCTTTAAACGAAATATATTGTCATTCTTGTGACAAGTCTATTAAAAAAGAAGCTGAAAATTTGTATTGCTTGTGGGGTTAAAAACAAACAAGTTAAAAAATGTTATACCAGATTGGTAGCAGCATTATACTACATATTTTTTTGGTTATTTAGGAGCTCATAGATTTTACGTGGGAAAAACGAGAACCGGTATTGCATTTTTATGTATAACTCTTTTTTATCTTTTACTTACCATATTTACCATAGGTATTGGCTCAATAATTACCATACCCGTATTAGCAATGCTGGAAATTATTGTTTTTATTGACCTAATAAGAATAATAATTAAAAAATTTTAATACAAATGAAAAACAAGACTATTTGTTAGTCTTGTTTTTGGTAATTTATGTTTTCGAAAACCATTCCTCTTTTAATTTAAAAACTAATTTTTGGGCAAATCAGCCAAAATTTGTTTTTAAATTTGTTTAAATGTACTTGATTTATCTTTAGAATATGTTTCTTTAAACTTACTTTGAGCTTCTTCTCCATACTTTTCAATATAGTCAATTTTATCAGAATCTAGTTGTATTAAATAATTAAAAATCGAATCTGAATACCCTCCTATAAGTCTAATCATACCCCCAGATAGTAAAATACTATCTGTGCTTATTTTAATTTTCATAAAATATTCTATAACATCAAGAGCATCCAAAAAAACAATTTTTCTTAAATTTCCTCTAATTCTAAGAGCATCGGAAAAAACAGGACTTTTTTCATACCCATTTTTAAAATCATAGTGTCTGGTCTTTTATTTATTAAATTAAAATCTTCTTCGGAAAAAGCTCTTTTGGTTTTTGAATAATTTTTTTCTATGTTTGCACTTAAACTTAATACAAATAAAAACAAAAATATTAAAAAATTAATTTTTTTCATATCCCCTCCTAGCTTTATTATCTATATTTCAGCAATATTACTTATAATAAAAAACAAGACTAACAACAAGTACTGCTTTTGAGAATTTATGTTTTCGAAAACCGTTTTTTACTATTTTTTATCGTCTAGCTTTTTAAGCTCTTCTTCAATATTTTTAAGCGCATCATCTATAACTTTTTTTACAAAATCATTAGTATTGGTGCCATCATTAGTAGAATAACTTCCATTTACACTTAATTTTCTAGCGTACAGCAAAGCTTCTCGTCCGATTTTGCCTTGATTTTTAACTTTATCAGCATTTTCTCCAGTTTCACTATCAACTTGTTTTTTAAACTCTTCAAATTTCTTTTTAACCTCTTCTAATTCTTTTTTTCTATCCTCTTTTGTCTTTTTTGAAATACCTTTAAAATCCTTTGATTTTTCTATTTTTTTTCAAACCCCTTTTCTTTTAATTCTGAATATTCATTAACACCTTGAGCTAATTGTTCATCAGCTTGCATTAATTCTTCTTTAACTTTTGAAGAAATTTCTGATCCGAGCTTTTTAATGCCCTCGGTCAATTCTTCTTTTTTTGTATCTAAAAATCCCTTAACTTGTTGTTCTGCATTTTCCACTGATATTTTTAAATCTTTACTACTTGCATAATTCTTACAAGTAATTATCAATGCAAAAACAACACAAATAATAAAAATTAAAAATGTTTATTTTTTTCTTCATAAGTTACTCCTGCTCCATAGATCTCAAGCTTAACACAATACCTAATAATTACAATTTTTAGTTTTTGATACAATGTAAATTGTAATTTTCACCTATTTTTATTACTTTTACTTAATTTAAAAGTAACATTTATAAGGAGCTCATTCTGTGGACTTGAATAAGTATCTTAATTTAAATAACGGTGATACAGATTTTTTACTTAAACTATTAAAAGATTATCAAAAAGTAGTCGATGAAAATAAAATTCTAAAAAATGCTCTAAAAAATTCACCTAAAAATAAAAAAGAAAATCTAAAACCTAACCCTAAATTTTGCTTAACTTCAAAAACTAGCAAACTAATTACAAAATGTATAAAACATCTAAAACAAACTGATCCAATATCTGGCTGGTTCGTACATCTACTTTCAATAAGTGGGTGTAGGGGCACTGAAATTCAAAAAGCAAAAATGGAAGATATTACCCAGTTATCAAGCAAAACTGGAGAAATTTATTACAATATAAAAGTAAATGTATCAAAAAAAAGAAGTATCGCTTGTATTAGAGAAATTGTCATTAGCTCTAAAGAGTACAATGCTATTCAAACAGCACATAAAAATCATTTCGAAGAAAAAAATATCGATACAAGGCGTACTTACCTTTTCCAAAAAACTAAACACAAGTTTAAAGACAATCAAATTAGTATTATCAATATTTCTAGAAAATTCAAAAATCTTCTTAAAAAATCGGGATTTAAAGCAAATAAATCTCTTCATTTATGTAGAATTTTATTTATTTTAAATTTGAAAACCAATGGTTATAATTCTTTTCAAATTAAAGAACTTATGAAATACTCTTCAACTCATGAAATTGATAATATCTACGAACTCTCTTCTGCAAACAAAATTCAAGCTTATAAATGTATAAAAAATAGTTTAAACTATAGTACAAACTATCTAAACTTAAAGATACGTTTTAAAGTTACCTTAAATTCTTTTCCACGTGGTTTTAAATCAAGTGAATCATATAATATTTCTTGTTCTTTTGTAGCAATAAAGTGAAATCCATTAACACCCTTAATTTTAACCTCGCTAATTTCAAACTCATTTGAAGATCCAAAATAACTAGAAGTTTCATATCTTGCGATACTCCTAATATATCCTAGTCCTAAAAACCTGTAATATGCTGCATTTATATCAAAAGCATTAAATTCGAGTTTCTTAAATAAGCTTGTATAGTAATGCAAACACAAAAAATAAGCGGCCCCACTTTTGTATCTCTACGAGCAAACCCTTATTACTTTGTTTTATTTTACCAATAATCATTGATTAACCTCCTATGTTAAATTATTTTTTTAATTTTTTAGTTTTAGTGCACCCATTCACATGGGGACACTATTTGCATACACTATATTGCTCATATTGCTCAGCAATAACACTTTGCTACTTATTGTTATAAGTCCTTTAAATCTATCTGCTATTGCTCTTTTCTTAGGATAATAGTTAAACACAAATTGTTTAAATCTGTAATTCACATGATTAATTAGTGAATATTTATCCAAAATATCATCAATTTTAATTTTTAGCAGTTCTTTTATAGGCTTTTCTCTTTTTTTGTTTTCATTTTAAATTTTGTTCAGTTCTACTTTTAAATTTTTAATTTCAAAAAAAGAACACTCAAGATTTATGGTAGACTGTTCGGTTTTAATCTCAAGATCTATACAATTAACATATTCTACAAATTCTTTTACCCAATTAAACTCAACTCCAACTCTTCAACAAGCTTAATAAACGTATCACTATCAATATTATTTGATATTACTAAATTAACATCATTTTTTTTAACAATTTAGTTTCTTAAATTGCAAACTTCTTATTCACATTTCCTAACAAATTCAAGCACTTTTGATATTAAAGAATCATTTCTTTTTATCTTACAATTAACCGGTGCAGCGTCTATTAAAAAAGAATAAATTGTAATGCTCAAGCCCAGTACATGACAACTGCATTTGTGCTTGCACATAGTATTTAAAAAAATATTTACTGATTAAAAAATTGCCATTTATACTGTACTCTTCAATGACGCTACTCATATAATTAGAATCGCTACTCTTAATCTCTAAAAGTTCTAAATCACCATTATTATTAAACCACCCATCAATTGTTGAACCCACTAAACTTTCAAAGTTACCCATTTTTTTAAATAATTATATTTATCAACACCATTGGCATATTTGTTTTTATACAAAACAGTAATATTATCACCGTGTGCCTTAACAAACTCTCTAAATCCTAAATTTTCTAATTCTTTACCTTTTAACATGTATAAATTCTCTTCAAAAGGCATGCTCATGCCAAAAAAAATATTTGAGCACTCTATTTACCATTAAGTCTTTTATCCAGCACCTCCAATTAAAACAGTGTCTACTTCACTAGCGCCATATTTATCTAGTTTGTTTCTTTGCTCACTAAAATTAAGATTTTTGTTAAATCTAAAACATTCTTTACTGCTTATTCCTGGTAATTTCTTGCCTATCTTACTTAATTTACTTTTTTCTTTAATTGGAAAAGATTTTTTTTAAATACTTCGCAGCCAATAAAGCTTCGTTGCTCAACATGCATTTTGGATTCTCCATTTATCTTGTTATTTACATTTTCTTGTTGATTTTTTTCTATGTTTGACATAATCGTCAACCTCCTGAAATTAGATTTATAAATAATTATATAGCAAAAACTATTTTTGTCAACTTTTAAAAAATAATAGGACTTTACTAAAAGCTCTTATTAAAAGCTTAATAAAACCCAGAGTTTAGGCTAATTTATTTAAAAAAATAAAAATTAAATATTTTTCAATTTATGATTAAAATCAATTTATAAAAGAGCAAAAATAAAATGTTATTATTTAAAAAATAAGCTTATACTACTTTGATATTTTGAAAAATTTTAATTATTCTCAATTAAAGAAATATTTATTGAATATAGAGTAAATAATTGGAGCAAGTGTTATTCCCGCTATTAGCATTACTTGTATTGTTCTATTACTTGCATTAAGTTCATTTTTTAAACTAGATATATCCTTTTGTAGGGTCTTTTCTACACCATCTATCTTGGCATTTACACTATCTATTTTCGCATTAAGCTCGTTTTTTATACTATCTATTTTAGTATTAAGTTCGTTTTTTACACTATCTATTTTAGTATCTAATCCAGATATATCTTTTTGAAAATTCTTTTCTACATTAATTATTTGTTGTTCTAAAGAATTCATTTTCTCTTTTATAACTTCAAAGTTGTAATTATCATTATGAAGAAAAACAAAATCTATTGCCTCCTCACTAAACCCCATATTTAAAAATTCATTTTTTATACTTTCTATATTGTATGTCCTATACGCTAAATTATTCATAAAGTCCCCATATTATCCTTTTAATTGTTTATACTTCTTTAAAAGTTTATTAATCAAATCTTTTTGATTTTCAAAAATCTCATGCATCATAAAACCTGTAAATTTGACATTACTCTTATAAAAATCGTAACTTTCTTTAGTTTTAAGTTGAAATCTTAACGGTTTTATTGAATTTTGTTTAGATTTTTTTAAACCACTTGGTGATTCTCTTAAAACCGCAATTGCTTTTGAAACGCCATTCTCTATTACATAAACTTCTTCTAAAATACCCTCTTGAATTGCATTCGCTATTTTTAAATAATCATACGCTTGGCTCCTTGCTAAGTGATAATCCTTGATAAAATCTTCAAATGTTCTATATCCATCTAATTTATAGTATTCGTTATCTTTTATCTCTTTTAATATCTTGATAACTTCCATTTTATAATAGATTTCTTGCTGGAAACTAGATTTTAATCTTTGCTTTAAATTTTTATATCGTTCTTCTGATTCATTTAACACCTCTAAGTTTTTTTTGTTTACTACTATATCCATGTATGGACTCCTTTTATTTAAAATAATAACCATGTCCAATTATCTGGACATGGTTATTATTTTAAACCTGCTTAATATATTTTTATACTCCAACATGTAATCTTTATCTAAGTTAAATAAATCGTCCTTTGCTATCTTTTTGTTTAAATCTTCCCTTTCCGAAACTAAGCCTAAAAAATTTTTATTATCTTTAAGCGAATTAAACAGTATCTTATGAGTATTATTTTTTTTAAATCTAGTTATTATTAAAAAAATTGGAATATCAATAGCTAAATCACTAATTGAAAACTTTAAAAGCTCCAAACTCTCAACTGCCCATTTTTCTGCTGTTATTGGGACTATTACATAATCACTACATACCAATGCATTAGTTAATGTATAATCTAAGCTGGGATTTGTGTCAATTATTATGTAATCATAGTTAAATTTCAAATTTAATAGCTGTTTCTGCAGCTTAATTTCCTTAAATGTTATAGCCTCTTTATTAAATTTGTGTAAACTTAGATAACTAGGTATTAAGCCTAAATTGTTATTAATATTTACAATTGAATTGTCAATTAATATATTTCCTTTTAAAACCTCATATATATTTTTTTCAAGTAAATCAAATTTACTTTCCATTATTTTTTTATAGAAATAACTAGTAACTGATGCTTGTGTATCCATATCAATTAAGAGAACTTTACAGTCATTGGCCAAAAGAGTTGCAAATATAATTGCACTTGTGCTTTTACCAACACCGCCCTTAATTGACGCAATTGTTATTATTTCAAGTTTTTTATTATCCATTTTGTAAGTGGTCCTTGTTCGGAATATTTTTTCCCATAAAATTCATATACTTGTTTTTCTAAATCTGTAAACATACTAAATAATATTTTATTGTAGTGGTTATTCATTCTCTCTTTGTCTAGAAAGCGATATAATCCCTTGAAATAGAAAAAAACACTACCTGCTTTAAATCTAACTTCCATATAATATGTCATTGCAAATCCATAAGATTTTCTAATTCCTTTTGCTTCATACTTTACAAAAGCTTTTTTAATTGGTTTTCTAAATCCATAAAAAATTCCAATAAACTTGTCCCCTTCTTTTATAGAGTACAAGTGGGTTTCTTGAACAATTCTTTCTCCATTATGTAAGGCCCTTAATGACATTTAAAACTTATGTTTTTTCTCATAAACTCCAAATTTGTATAAATCCATCATTATTTTTGCATGGTACATTGCTTTGCCATTCTCTTTTTCAATTTTTATAAATCTATCTTTATTTTGGCATTCAACTTTTTTTGTAGGTTCATCTGCGGTTTCCATGTTTAATCCTTACACAACCTTTTTGCTAAATTCTTTTAACTTTAAAGAAGTTTTTTCATTTTCTATTATTTCTAATAATTCATAATAATATTTATCGAATACTTTATTATATTCTAATTTCTTTTTGACATTTAAATAGTCTTTTAGAATTGGTTTTAAAACTTCAATTTCTGTAGTATTTTTTAGCCGCTCAATAAGAATATTAAAAATGTTTATCTTTATATGTTCGTAATTTTTTTGTGAATTTTCTTTTTTTATTTCAATTATTTTTTCTAACTTACGTTTTATGTTGTGTAAGTCTCTATATTTTTGATTTTCAATTATAAAATGGGGTTTTAATTTGTAATTTTCATATATTTTTTGAAAATTTTTTTTCAATTGTTCATAATTATATCCTTTTTTTTTTAATTCTTTTTGAATATTTATAAGTATTTCTTTCAATTTATTTTGCTTATTTTCAAAGAGCGGTTGATTTAAATCATTGTTTTTATTCTTTATTAGGCTGATTTCAATTTTTTTTATTGTTTTGAATATTTCAATCATAGTGTCTTGATTTAAATTTAAATTCAAAAGTGAGAGAGATTTTTTAGATAAAAATCTGCATTTATTATAATAGTTTATTATTTGAAACTTTTCTATCTGTTTATTTCTTTCTTCTTCTTCTATATTATTATTTTTATTACTTAAACACTCCTCCAAATTTACACTCCCCCTTAAAGGGAATTTGCCTAAATAGTGGTTGTCAACCCTTTTTTTAAATCTTGAGTGTTTTTTTTCTTTAAAGTATTGGTTTATCTTTTGGTAACACTCTTTTTTAGAAAAATTAAGTTTATAGTAAATTTCAGTACCACAATTTACTCCCAAGTGTTTGTGGTAGTTAGATGTGACTTTTAATTCTTTTTCTAATTTGTAAAGATATTTTTGCAATGTCTTTAACTTAATGGGATTTTGACCATTTCTTTTTAGATTTTTATTGAAGTAATAGAGTATGTTGCTTTGAGTATATTTTTGATATTTACTGTTTATGTACTTTAGTGTTGAGATAAGAACAATTAATTTGCGTTGGTGTTTGTTTTTGCAATTTGGACTTTTTTTATTGGTTGATATTGACATAATCGTCAACCTCCTGAGATTAGATTTATAATAATTACTATTATAATGCATAATTTTGATTTAAAAGTAAATATTTTCCTAAAAAATATCTAACTCTAATTATTAATATTAATACACTTTTTGTAATTTGGTAAAGATAAATTGATTTTAATTCTAAATTGGGCTACACTACAAATAGCGTAGTTGTGTAAGTATTGACATTTGCACCTACCTGAATTAGATAATTTGCAAAGAATAAAAATACAGTGGGATCTTAGCGAAATTCTTTATAAAGAGAGTTTGGTTAAGGCCCACTTTTTTTTGCAAAAATTTTTGTTAAAAAGTTGACAAAAATAGTTTTTGCCATATAATTATTTATAAATCTAATCTCAGGAGGTTGACGATTATGTCAAACACAAATAATATTTAAGCAGAAATTAAATTCTTAAATGATATGGACACTCTAATTATGAATTTACCAGGTATTGACAAAAGTCTTCAGGGACATAAGTATAAGTATCAGAATTTCAATGAAATAGTTAGAGAAATTAAAAACGTTATTAAAAAGCATAATTTGGATCTTTGTTTATGGCAATATCCAACTTCTAAAATTGTAGATGGTCAAAAGGAGCACATTATTAGGACCACATTTTTTAGTAAAAGTACTGGATATAGAAAATCATTTGATACACCAATTCTTACAGAAAATTCACAATACAATAATGAAAATGGGTTTAAAGTTACAAATACAGTGTATTAGCTGCTTAGTTCAACTATTACTTATGTCAAAAGGTACGCATTGGTTTCATTTCTCATGATAGAAAGTGAAGTGGATACTAATGCAGAGCCTATTTATAATAATTATGAAAACGGAAATTCTGTTCCTAGAAAGCAAGTTAGTGTTAATCAACATCAGAAAAAAGAGATTAAACAAGAACAAAGAAAAGACAATAATAAGCAGCAAAGAAAAGATAGATTTTATTACTACAGTATTTTTAAAAACGCCCTATCTAATATAAAAAATTGGATAAATAGCTCTACAACAAAAGATAATATAAACTCAATTATTCAAAAAATAAGCTTTATTCAGGATGTAGACCCTAATAATGTTGATGATATCAAGAAAATTGAAGCCGATTTAATAAAGCATTTTGAGCAGAATATTGAGTTTAAGAGTATAAAATATTGGTCGGAGCTTATAAAAGACTATTTCAAGAAAAGCAATAAATTAAATGATTTAAAAGATTTTGAAAAGTTTATGTCGTTTAAGCAGCCTATTTATGGCGCTAGCCCGTTAATATTATTTGGGGCGTTAAAAGAAGATAGACAATTTGATTATATTTTTGCAGCATAGCAGTATGTTTAGTAAAGCCCCCCAAAATAAGGGAGGCTTTACTAAAAAGCATTGTTGCAAATTGCTTGATTTACATTATCTATACCGCCGTCAATTGTTCCCTGAATCACAGCTTTAAAGGTATTTTTTTTCCGTCTTCATTTCCATTACATTTATCAAGTTGAGTTTTTATGTTATCAAGTGCTGATTTTATTTTATCTTCATCATATTCTAAAAATTTATCAAATTTTTCTTCATCAGTTAGAGCGGTTTTTAACCAGTCAAGGTGTGTTTTTTGGTCTTCAGTTAGCTTTTCTTTAAGAAGTTCTTCTTTGGATTTAGGTTTTTCTTCTTCGCTTATATCACGCTTTACCCTACTTTTTGATTGTTTAACATTGTTTTTTAAAGTATCATTATCATTAGAATTACAGCCATTTAGCATAATAAAAAATAAACAAAATAATATATTTATAATTTTCATTTTTATCCCCTTTTTTCTCTTAAGTACAATACATTGAGTAAACAAAAAAGTTTATTCTTGTAATTATAGATCTTATTTTTATCAATTTTTAAAAAATTAACGCAAGTTTTAATTGATAGGTTTACATTTTGAAATGTTGTGCTAGTTTTAACTTCATTATTATTAAATAAAGGAGTAACTAATGAAAATTAAAAACATAGTTAAATTATTTTGTATATCGATATTATTTGTAATGGCTTGTAATTTATATGTAGAAGAGAAAAAAAGAAATAGATTCAATTCTTTCAGAGATTTCAAATTTTAAAAATGATACTGATGATGAAAAATTTAAAGAGTATAAAAATAAAATAAATAAATTGAAAGAAAGATTAAAATACGTAAGCAATGCAGAGCTTAAAGAAAAAATAACAAAGTTGCAAGGATTATTTCAAGATAAATTAGCAGCTAAATTGGCAGCTTTAAAATTAGCTAAACAAACAATTGAAGGGCTTTTAGATGAGGATAATGCAAAACAAACGATATGGAAAGAAGCAAAATTGGTTGGAGTAACTATAAAATTCAGAGGAAGCAATGCTTCTGGAAAAGGAGAACAAATGTCTAAAGAAGCTGTAGAACAGATAGATAAAATAATAAAGTTCCTAGAAGAGAGTACTAATTAATTAGTAAATATCCATATTGAAAATGTTAAAATCTAGGTATTAAATTTACTTTAATCTAATATCTAGATTTTTTTCTGTTGTAAAAGTCAATTTAATTAATATAAAGAATAAGTTCTTGTAAGAGCTTATTCTTTATATACAAAAATATTTAAAGCTAACTGAAATAGTGTATAACATGGCTGTAAAGGGAAATTATTATGAAACCAGCGCTATCAAATACTGCAAGTGTAAGTGAAGAACAAATATATAAAGAATTTCTTAAATTAGGAATGAAATAACTAATAGTACAAGATTTATCTAAAAGATATTATCACAATGAACTTACCTATAGAGATTTAGAAAATTTAGAAAAACAATTTGGGATAAATTTTGATAATCTTGTTTCTAAGATTGATTCTGTTAAAAATGAACTTACTACTAAGATAGATAATGTAGAGAAGAGTTTAAATACTAAAATAGATAGTTTAGAACAAAATCTTGACAAAAAGATATCTAATTTAGCACAAGAGCTTAAAAAAGATATGCAAATTAATAATCAATTATTATCAGAAAAACTAAAGGTGAGCAACAGAATAATAACTATTGCGGCAATAGTAGTAGTACTTATTGCTATATCTATTATAACAACTGTTGTTATATTACTAATTACTAGATTTTTCAAATAGAAATTACAAAAAATCCTAGACACATAATTTATCATTTTTAAATACCCCTTAGAAACATCAATATTTCTAAAAATGGGATCTATAATTACAAGAATAAACTTTTTTGTTTACTCAATGTATTGTACTTAAGAGAAAAAAGGGGATAAAAATGAAAATTATAAATATATTATTTTGTTTATTTTTTATTATGCTAAATGGCTGTAATTCTAATGATAATGATACTTTAAAAAACAATGTTAAACAATCAAAAAGTAGGGTAAAGCGTGATATAAGCGAAGAAGAAAAACCTAAATCCAAAGAAGAACTTCTTAAAGAAAAGCTAACTGAAGACCAAAAAACACACCTTGACTGGTTAAAAACCGCTCTAACTGATGACGAAAAATTTGATAAATTTTTAGAATATGATGAAGATAAAATAAAATCAGCACTTGATAACATAAAAACTCAACTTGATAAATGTAATGGAAATGAAGACGGAAAAAAATACCTTTAAAGCTGTGATTCAGGGAACACTTGACGGCGGTATAGATAATGTAAATCAAGCAATTTGCAACAATGCTTTTTAGTAAAGCCCCCCAAAATAAGGGGGGCTTTACTAAACATACTGCTATGCTGCAAAAATATAATCAAATTGTCTATCTTCTTTTAACGCCCCAAATAATATTAACGGGCTAGCGCCATAAATAGGCTGCTTAACGACATAAACTTTTCAAAATCTTTTAAATCATTTAATTTATTGCTTTTCTTGAAATAGTCTTTTATAAGCTCCGACCAATATTTTATACTCTTAAACTCAATATTCTGCTCAAAATGCTTTATTAAATCGGCTTCAATTTTCTTGATATCATCAACATTATTAGGGTCTACATCCTGAATAAAGCTTATTTTTTGAATAATTGAGTTTATATTATCTTTTGTTGTAGAGCTATTTATCCAATTTTTTATATTAGATAGGGCGTTTTTAAAAATACTGTAGTAATAAAATCTATCTTTTCTTTGCTGCTTATTATTGTCTTTTCTTTGTTCTTGTTTAATCTCTTTTTTCTGATGTTGATTAACACTAACTTGCTTTCTAGGAACAGAATTTCCGTTTTCATAATTATTATAAATAGGCTCTGCATTAGTATCCACTTCACTTTCTATCATGAGAAATGAAACCAATGCGTACCTTTTGACATAAGTAATAGCTGAACTAAGCAGCTAATACACTGTATTTGTAACTTTAAACCCATTTTCATTATTGTATTGTGAATTTTCTGTAAGAATTGGTGTATCAAATGATTTTCTATATCCAGTACTTTTACTAAAAAATGTGGTCCTAATAATGTGCTCCTTTTGACCATCTACAATTTTAGAAGTTGGATATTGCCATAAACAAAGATCCAAATTATGCTTTTTAATAACGTTTTTAATTTCTCTAACTATTTCATTGAAATTCTGATACTTATACTTATGTCCCTGAAGACTTTTGTCAATACATGGTAAATTCATAATTAGAGTGTCCATATCATTTAAGAATTTAATTTCTGCTTAAATATTATTTGTGTTTGACATAATCGTCAACCTCCTGAGATTAGATTTATAAATAATTATATGGCAAAAACTATTTTTGTCAACTTTTTAACAAAAATTTTTGCAAAAAAAGTGGGCCTTAACCAAACTCTCTTTATAAAGAATTTCGCTAAGATCCCACTGTATTTTTATTCTTTGCAAATTATCTAATTCAGGTAGGTGCAAATGTCAATACTTACACAACTACGCTATTTGTAGTGTAGCCCAATTTAGAATTAAAATCAATTTATCTTTACCAAATTACAAAAAGTGTATTAATATTAATGATATTAATAATTAGAGTTAGATATTTTTTAGGAAAATATTTACTTTTAAATCAAAATTATGCATTATAATAGTAATTATTATAAATCTAATCTCAGGAGGTTGACGATTATGTCAATATCAACCAATAAAAAAAGTCCAAATTGCAAAAACAAACACCAACACAAATTAATTGTTCTTATCTCAACACTAAAGTACATAAACAGTAAATATCAAAAATATACTCAAAGCAACATACTCTATTACTTCAATAAAAATCTAAAAAGAAATGGTCAAAATCCCATTAAGTTAAAGACACTGCAAAAATATCTTTACAAATTAGAAAAAGAATTAAAAGTCACATCTAACTACCACAAACACTTGGGAGTAAATTGTGGTACTGAAATTTACTATAAACTTAATTTTTCTAAAAAAGAGTGTTACCAAAAGATAAACCAATACTTTAAAGAAAAAAAACACTCAAGATTTAAAAAAAGGGTTGACAACCACTATTTAGGCAAATTCCCTTTAAGGGGGAGTGTAAATTTGGAGGAGTGTTTAAGTAATAAAAATAATAATATAGAAGAAGAAAGAAATAAACAGATAGAAAAGTTTCAAATAATAAACTATTATAATAAATGCAAATTTTTATCTAAAAAATCTCTCTCACTTTTGAATTTAAATTTAAATCAAGACACTATGATTGAAATATTCAAAACAATAAAAAAAATTGAAATCAGCCTAATAAAGAATAAAAACAATGATTTAAATCAACCGTTGTTTGAAAATAAGCAAAATAAATTGAAAGAAATACTTATAAATATTCAAAAAGAATTAGAAAAAAAAGGATATAATTATGAACAATTGAAAAAAAATTTTCAAAAAATATATGAAAATTACAAATTAAAACCCCATTTTATAATTGAAAATCAAAAATATAGAGACTTACACAACATAAAACGTAAGTTAGAAAAAATAATTGAAATAAAAAAAGAAAATTCAAAAAAAAATTACGAACATATAAAGATAAACATTTTTAATATTCTTATTGAGCGGCTAAAAAATACTACAGAAATTGAAGTTTTAAAACCAATTCTAAAAGACTATTTAAATGTCAAAAAGAAATTAGAATATAATAAAGTATTCGATAAATATTATTATGAATTATTAGAAATAATAGAAAATGAAAAAACTTCTTTAAAGTTAAAAGAATTTAGCAAAAAGGTTGTGTAAGGATTAAACATGGAAACCGCAGATGAACCTACAAAAAAAGTTGAATGCCAAAATAAAGATAGATTTATAAAAATTGAAAAAGAGAATGGCAAAGCAATGTACCATACAAAAATAATGATGGATTTATACAAATTTGGAGTTTATGAGAAAAAACATAAGTTTCGAATGTCATTAAGGGCCTTACATAATGGAGAAAGAATTGTTCAAGAAACCCACTTGTACTCTATAAAAGAAGAGGACAAGTTTATTGGAATTTTTTATGGATTTAGAAAACCAATTAAAAAAGCTTTTGTAAAGTATGAAGCAAAAGGAATTAGAAAATCTTATGGATTTGCAATGACATATTATATGGAAGTTAGATTTAAAGCAGGTAGTGTTTTTTTCTATTTCAAGGGATTATATCGCTTTCTAGACAAAAAGAGAATGAATAACCACTACAATAAAATATTATTTAGTATGTTTACAGATTTAGAAAAACAAGTATATGAATTTTATGGGAAAAAATATCCCGAACAAGGACCACTTACAAAATGGATAATAAAAAACTTAAAATAATAACAATTGCGTCAATTAAGGGTGGTGTTGGTAAAAGCACAAGTGCAATTATATTTGCAACTCTTTTGGCCAATGACTGTGAAGTTCTCTTAATTGATATGGATACACAAGCATCAGTTACTAGTTATTTCTATAAAAAAATAATGGAAAGTAAATTTGATTTACTTGAAAAAAATATATATGAGGTTTTAAAAGGAAATATATTAATTGACAACTCAATTGTAAATATTAATAACAATTTAGGCTTAATACCTAGTTATCTAAGTTTACACAAATTTAATAAAGAGGCTATAACATTTAAGGAAATTAAGTTGCAGAAACAGCTATTAAATTTGAAATTTAACTATGATTACATAATAATTGACACAAATCCCAGCTTAGATTATACATTAACTAATGCATTGGTATGTAGTGATTATGTAATAGTCCCAATAACAGCAGAAAAATGGGCAGTTGAGAGTTTGGAGCTTTTAAAGTTTTCAATTAGTGATTTAGCTATTGATATTCCAATTTTTTTAATAATAACTAGATTTAAAAAAAATAATACTCATAAGATACTGTTTAATTCGCTTAAAGATAATAAAAATTTTTTAGGCTTAGTTTCGGAAAGGGAAGATTTAAACAAAAAGATAGCAAAGGACGATTTATTTAACTTAGATAAAGATTACATGTTGGAGTATAAAAATATATTAAGCAGGTTTAAAATAATAACCATGTCCAGATAATTGGACATGGTTATTATTTTAAATAAAAGGAGCCCATACATGGATATAGTAGTAAACAAAAGAAACTTAGAGGTGTTAAATGAATCAGAAGAACGATACAAAAATTTAAAGCAAAGATTAAAATCTAGTTTCCAGCAAGAAATCTATTATAAAATGGAAGTTATCAAGATATTAAAAGAGATAAAAGATAACGAATACTATAAATTAGATGGATATAGAACATTTGAAGATTTTATCAAGGATTATCACTTAGCAAGGAGCCAAGCGTATGATTATTTAAAAATAGCGAATGCAATTCAAGAGGGTATTTTAGAAGAAGCTTATGTAATAGAGAATGGCATTTCAAAAGCAATTGCGGTTTTAAGAGAATCACCAAGTGGTTTAAAAAAATCTAAACAAAATCCAATAAAACCGTTAAGATTTCAACTTAAAACTAAAGAAAGTTACGATTTTTATAAGAGTAATGCCAAATTTACAAGTTTTATGATGCATGAGATTTTTGAAAATCAAAAAGATTTGATTAATAAACTTTTAAAGAAGTATAAACAATTAAAAGGATAATATGGGGACTTTATGAATAATTTAGCGTATAGGACATACAATATAGAAAGTATAAAAAATGAATTTTTAAATATGGGGTTTAGTGAGTAGGCAATAGATTTTGTTTTTCTTCATAATGATAATTACAACTTTGAAGTTATAAAAGAGAAAATGAATTCTTTAGAACAACAAATAATTAATGTAGAAAAGAATTTTCAAAAAGATATATCTGGATTAGATACTAAAATAGATAGTGTAAAAAACGAACTTAATACTAAAATAGATAGTATAAAAAATGAGCTTAATGCGAAAATAGATAGTGTAAATGCCAAGATAGATGGTGTAGAAAAGACCCTAAAAAAGGATATATCTAGTTTAAAAAATGAACTTAATGCAATTAATAGAACAATACAAGTAATGCTAATAGTGGGAATAACACTTGCTCCAATTATTTACTCTATATTCAATAAATATTTCTTTAATTGAGAATAATTAAGATTTTTCAAAATATCAAAGTAGTATAAGCTTATTTTTTAAATAATAACATTTTATTTTTGCTCTTTTATAAATTGATTTTAATCATAAATTGAAAAATATTTAATTTTTATTTTTTTAAATAAATTAGCCTAAACTCTGGGTTTTATTAAGCTTTTAATAAAAGCTTTTAGTAAAGTCCTATTATTTTTTTAAAGTTGACAAAAATAGTTTTTGCTATATAATTATTTATAAATCTAATTTTAGGAGGTTGACGATTATGTCAAACATAAAAAAAAATCAACAAGAAAATGTAAATAACAAGATAAATGGAGAATCCAAAATGCATGTTGAGCAACAAAGCTTTATTGGCTGCGAAGTATTTAAAAAAAATCTTTTCCAATTAAAGAAAAAAGTAAATTAAGTAAGATAAGCAAGAAATTACCAGGAATAAGCAGTAAAGAATGTTTTAGATTTAACAAAAATCTTGATTTTAGTGAGCAAAGAAACAAACTAGATAAATATGGCGCTAGTGAAGTAGACACTGTTTTAATTGGAGGTGCTGGATAAAAGACTTAATGGTAAATAGAGTGCTCAAATATTTTTTTTGGCATGAGCATGCCTTTTGAAGAGAATTTATACATGTTAAAAGGTAAAGAATTAGAAAATTTAGGATTTAGAGAGTTTGTTAAGGCACACGGTGATAATATTACTGTTTTGTATAAAAACAAATATGCCAATGGTGTTGATAAATATAATTATTTAAAAAAATGGGTAACTTTGAAAGTTTAGTGGGTTCAACAATTGATGGGTGGTTTAATAATAATGGTGATTTAGAACTTTTAGAGATTAAGAGTAGCGATTCTAATTATATGAGTAGCGTCATTGAAGAGTACAGTATAAATGGCAATTTTTTAATCAGTAAATATTTTTTTAAATACTATGTGCAAGCACAAATGCAGTTGTCATGTACTGGGCTTGAGCATTACAATTTATTCTTTTTTAATAGACGCTGCACCGGTTAATTGTAAGATAAAAAGAAATGATTCTTTAATATCAAAAGTGCTTGAATTTGTTAGGAAATGTGAATAAGAAGTTTGCAATTTAAGAAACTAAATTGTTAAAAAAAATGATATTAATTTAGTAATATTAAATAATATTGATAATGATACGTTTATTAATCTTGTTGAAGAGTTGGTAGTAAATAGCGATTTTTACCAATCTGGGGGGTTGAATTTAATTGGGTAAAAGAATTTGTAGAGTATGTTAATTGTATAGATCTTGAGATTAAAACCGAACAGTCTGCCATAAATCTTGAGGAGAATCTTATTGAGATTGATAACTTAAAATCAGAATTGAATAAAATTCAAAATGAAAACAAAAAAAGAGAAAAGCCTATAAAAGAACTGCTAAAAATTAAAATTGATGATATTTTGGATAAATATTCACTAATTAATCATGTGAATTACAGATTTAAACAATTTGTGTTTAACTATGATCCTAAGAAAAGAGCAATAGCAGATAGATTTAAAGGACTTATAACAATAAGTAGCAAAGTGTTATTGCCGAGCAATATGAGCAATATAGTGTATGCAAATAGTGTCCCCATGTGAATGGGTGCACTAAAACTAAAAAATTAAAAAAATAATTTAATATTGGAGGATTAATCAATGATTATTGGTAAAATAAAACAAAGTAATAAGGGTTTGCTCGTAGAGATACAAAAGTGGGGCCGCTATTTTTTGTGTTTACATTACTATACAAGCTTATTTAAGAAACTCGAATTTAATGCTTTTGATATAAATGCAGCATATTACAGGTTTTTAGGACTAGGATATATTAGGAGTATCGCAAGATATGAAACTTCTAGTTATTTTGGATCTTCAAATGAGTTTGAAATTAGCGAGGTTAAAATTAAGGGTGTTAATGGATTTCACTTTATTGCTACAAAAGAACAAGAGATATTATATGATTCACTTGATTTAAAACCGCGTGGAAAAGAATTTAAGGTAACTTTAAAACGTATCTTTAAGTTTAGATAGTTTGTACTATAGTTTAAACTATTTTTTATACATTTATATGCTTGAATTTTGTTTGCAGAAGAGAGTTCGTAGATATTATCAATTTCATGAGTTGAAGAGTATTTCATAAGTTCTTTAATTTGAAAAGAATTATAACCATTGGCTGGCTTTCAAATTTGAAATAAATAAATTTCTACATAAATGAAGTGATTTATTTGCTTTAAATCCTGATTTTTTAAGAAGATTTTTGAATTTTCTAGAAATATTGATAATACTAATTTGATTGTCTTTAAACTTGTGTTTAGTTTTTTGGAAAAGGTAAGTACGCCTTGTATCAAGATTTTTTTCTTTGAAATGATTTTTGTAAGCTGTTTGAATAGCACCATATTTTTTAGAGTTAATGACAATTTCTCTAATACAAGCGACATTCCTTTTTTATGCTACATTTACTTTTATATTGTAATAAATTTCACCAGTTTTGCTTGATAACTGGGGTAATATCTTGCATTTTTACTTTTTGAATTTCAGTGCCCCTACACCCACTTATTAAAAGCAGATATACGAATCAACCAGATATTGGATCATTTTCTTTTAGTTGTTTAATACATTTTTCAATTAGTTTTCTAGTTTTTGGAGTTATATAAAACTTAGGACTAGGTTTTACATTTTCTTTTTTACTTTTAGTTGAATTTTTTAGCTAATTTTTTAAAATTTTATTTTCATCGACTACTTTTTGATAATCTTTTAATAGTTTAAGTAAAAAATCTGTATCACCGTTATTTAAATTAAGATAATTATTAATGCTCATAAAATCAGCCTCACATAAGTGTTACTTTTAAATTAAGTAAAAGTAATAAAAATAGGTGAAAATTACAATTTACATCGTACCAAAAACTATAAATTTTAGTCAAATTTAGGTACTTCTCATTGCATGCGAAATTTGGAGTGTAGAATAGTTGTAAAGGATATAAGTGGCAATTTTAAAGGGGATCGGATAAGGAAAGATATAATACTTTAACTGATATATAGCAAATACCCTGAAATTTAATTTGTATGTGTTTTGTTATCATTTGTAATGAGTTTGCCATTTACAATGGAGAAATTTTTTGGAGTTGATTCAAATTACATTTGAAGTTTGTTACTATGTAATTCGAAATGTAACAAAATTAATTATTTAAATCTGTAAAAAATTGTAATTATTAGTGTGTTGCGTTAAGCTTAAGATCTATGGAGTAGGAGTAACTTATGAATAAAAAAATGTTTATTATTTGTGCTGTTTTTGCACTGATAATTTCTTGCAAAAATTATGCAAGTGGTGAAGATTTAAAAGGTTTATTGCAAGATTCAAAAAGCTCAGATTCTAAACTTTCTGAATCCGAACAAGATTTAAAAAAACAAGTTAAAGGATTTTTAGATATTTTAGATACAAAAGATTTAAGCTTATTAGATACAAAAGAGATTGAAAACAAGGTTCAAGACTTAAAGGAAAAAATAGGTAAATCGAATTCTAAAAAAACCTCTCTTGTAACATATTTTGACTATGAAGAACTAACAAAACAATTAGGAGAAAAATTTAAAAGTAAAGGAGAATTAAAAAATCAATTCAAGGGGCTTGAAGATATCTTAGAAACGAAAAAAGAAGAAAGAAAAAAAGAATTGGAGAAGGCTAAACAGAAATTTGAAGAGTTTAAAAAACAAGTTGATACTACAACTGGAGTAACTTATGGTAATCAAACTCAAAACCAAGGGAGAGTTGGAGTACAAGCTTGGAATTGCGCTAAAGAATTAGGTTTAAATGTAAGCTATTCTAGTAATACTGGTACTGATACTAATAAATTATCAAAAAAAGTTGTAGATGATGCACTTAGTAAGATTGAAGAAGAACTTAAAAAGTTGGAAAACAAAAAAGAATAAAAAAATTTTTAAAAAAGCGAAAATTATAAAAAACAAGACTAGTTGTTAGTCTTGTTTGTATTTGTATTAACGTATTAATTAAAAAGAAAAGATATAAATGTAAAATCCAATTCATGGCTAAACAGATAAAATCTATAAAGTTGTGAAAATCAAAATACAAACATTATAAGCATAGTAGTTAATAGACATAAGTAAGTTACTAGTTATTGTTAATAATTTGTTAACTTATTGTATTATTTAGAGTAACAATTTGTTAATTTTATTGCTTTAGGGGAATTTTTTTGAAAAAAAATAAAAGGCCTTTTGACGATTATGTTGCATACTTTAGAGAAGGATCTTTAAGTAATAGAGAAATAGCAGCTAAACTAGGGGTTTCTAGAGTAACAATTAGTGAAGATACTTTTGAACACTTTGTAGCACAAACTTTTAGATCAGAAGCTAAAGCTAAAAAAGTTAAGGGAGAATTAGATTTAGAACTTTCTAATTTAGAATTGGGATTTATACGTGCATTCAAGCAATATTCTAGCATTGAACTTGCTAGTATACTTTCTAAAATAGAAGATTTAAGATATGAAATTGAATCTTTAAATAAAAAAAGTGAAAAAGGTATTAATGAAAAAATTAATTCTTTAAAAAGTGAGCTTAATGATCTAATAAAGGAGTGTTCAATAAGAGAAATGGAACTTTATTATGAATGTATGAAAAAACTTGTTGCTGCTCATGAAGTTGAGAGTAAAAGTAGCTACAAAAGTAGTAAAGGATACAAGTGAACTTATATCAAACAAAACTTTTTACAACACTTCAAAAGCAATACAAAAATCAGTTTGGAGTTGATATATCTAAATTTGTAAAAGTGACAAACCCTTCAATTAATTTTGATCAGTTTGAAGAAAAACATTTAACCGAAAAGCAAAAGAATGTTATCAAAAGTATTCAAAAGAATAATGAAAATAAAATTATATTTAGTGGTGGTATAGCTAGTGGTAAAACGTATCTTGCATGTTATCTTTTTATCAAAAGTTTACTTACAAATAAAAAATTATACTCTAGTGATATTAATAATTTTGTTATAGGCAATTCCCAGCGTTCAGTTGAAGTTAATGTTTTAGGACAATTTGAAAAGCTATGTAAACTTCTAAATATTTCTTATATTCCAAAGAATACAAATAATTCATATATACTGATTGATTCACCCCGTATTAATTTATATGGGGGGATAAGGCAAGTGATTTTGAAAGGTTTAGGGGTAGCAATTCAGCTCTTATTTTTGTTAATGAGGCTACTACTTTACATAAGCAAACTTTAGAAGAAGTGCTAAAAAGACTTAGGTGTGGTCAAGAAACTATTATTTTTGACACCAATCCTGATAATCCAGAACATTATTTTAAAACTGATTATATTGACAATATAGCAACTTTTAAAACATATAATTTTACAACTTATGATAATGTACTTCTTAGTAAAGGATTTATAGAAACTCAAGAGAAACTTTATAAAGATATACCAACATATAAGGCAAGGGTTTTGCTAGGAGAATGGATAGCGAGCATCGATTCAATTTTTACACAAATTAATATTACTCAAGATTATGTGTTTAGCAGCCCTATAGCATATTTAGACCCAGCATTTAGTGTTGGTGGGGATAATACTGCTTTATGTGTTATGGAGAGAGTTGATGATAAGTATTATGCTTTTGTATTTCAAGACCAAAGACCAGCGAATGAGCCTTATATTATGAATATGGTCAAGACTGTATTAGAGAATTTCAATGTAAATACACTTTACTTAGAAGATAGAGATAATACTAAAGGTGCTGGTGCGTTAACTCGTGAATATATGACTCTTAGGAACAACATGAATCACAAATTTAGAATTGTGTCTATTAAACCAAAGTCCAATAAATTTAGTAGAATAACATCGTTAATTACACCGTTTACTTACAAGAAACTTTACATTGCAAAATACAGTAGTTCTTCTGTATTCAATGATATTTACGCTTATAAAGGGGATAACAAAACTCATGATGATGCACTTAGCGCAATATCTGCGGCATATTTAGTATATTTAATTTTGTCTTTAGGATATAAAGAAAGAAGTGTCCATTTCGGCAATCTAATATTTTTGTCAATAAAATTTACAAAAATATTAGTTTTTGCTATTATACACGTAATTTAATTAAGAAAATTAAGAATAAGAAATA
>NC_012133.1 GCF_000170955.2 Borreliella valaisiana VS116
ATTTTTTTGACAAAAATCTTAGTTTTTGTTATTATATATACATATTATTTAATAAAAGAAGAGAAAATTGTGTGATTTAAGAAAGGTAAAATTAGTAGATAAAATAAGCTCACTAGAGTTATATAGATATTCAATATTTTTTAGAAACTACATAGAAAATGTAGCAGAAGATTGTCTCAAAAATGGACTTATTCTTGAAAGCATCAGTCATAATGTTAGTAAGCTTGAACTTGCTGGACTAAAAGTTCAGCTTAAGAATGCCCTACTTAATTGTATTATAAGCTACCGTTTTCATGGAATTGGATATGTTTTAGTAAAAACTAAAGACACACTAGTAAATCTTGAAGAGCCCGTTAACATAGAGTTGCCTATTGGATTCGAATACCTTGATTATGAATCTGTAAGAGATTCGGGGGTTGACTTTGACTATATAATTTACAAAGTAAAAATCAATAATAATGGCAATTCTTTTGATACGGTCAAAATACACAAAAGTCGACTTATAATATATGAAAATTTCGATTATATCTTGAAAAGACATGTTCCGTGTTATACGGAAAGTTTTTTGTTAGATATTTACTTATTTGAAAAAATATACGTTGAAATAGAAAAGCGTATTGAAAATCACAATTTTTTGTTTTATAAGGATGAGTCTTTAGTTCAGCTACAGGACGCACTCTCTAGTGCTACAACTTCTTTAAGCGCACTTACTCAAAGCAGTAATAATGAAAAGGGAAATAGTATTTTATCTTCTTTTTTGAGAAAACAAAATTCAAACAATCATAGTAAAGATATTTCTAATTTACGCAGCCTTAATGACTCATTGGCACATGAGCTTGCTAGGCTTAAAAACAATCTTAATAATGAGGGAATGCTTTATACGGCTACCCCCAGCGCTAGTTTAGAAGTTATTAAGTATGATCTTAATTATTTAAAAGAAGCTTTGGCTTTGATTAAAGCAAAAATTGGGGCTGATACTAAAGAACCTTTAACTAGAAGTTTTAACGAGCAGGCTAAAGGACTCGGAAATGATGGCAAAGGTGATAGAAGCAATTATTATGATTTTCTAAAAGGCGTACAAGAACAAATTGAAAATTCTTGTAATCTAAAACTTACTAAATATTTTGGGCTTGATATGAAGTTTAATTCGCTGATTATGTTAAGTGAAAATCAAAAGGTAGAAAGAGATATTAAGCTAATTGAGCTTTACAGTAAATATAACGAGCTTATACAAAGCAGCTCCTTTAATAAGGAGGAGTTATCTATCTTAAAAGAAAAATTATTTTCATTGTGAAAAAAAGGAGTTAAAAAATGATTGAAAATGAAAAAAAAGAAGAATTTGAAGTGCAAGTTAAAGAAGAATCACAAATTCAATCTGATACTAAAGTTATAAGTGTTGGAGAGTATGAAGAGTATATACGCTTAAAGGAACAATCAAATAATACAAAACCTAAAGAGACAACTCGTGATTTAACTATAAATGAGCGAATAACAAAAGAACTTGCTGAAGTTGAAGAGAGAGAGCGTGTTGAAAAGCAATTATTACTAGAAGCCGAGCGTATAAATGAAATTGATACACTTGCAAAAGCTCACCTTAGCAGCCATTTTAATAAAGAGACACTACTTGCAAAGGGATATACGCTAAAAGACATTATGCAGGCACAACGTAGAGAACTTGTGCGCAAGTTTGTCTCAAGCGAACAAATTAAAGCTATTGCCAAAGTAGCAGATATAAGTCATATTGATGGAGAAATATTAGAACAACTTGTTTCTTTAGCTAAAGTGAATATCAAATTAAGAAAAAATGCCAATAGCAATTCTTCTTCTATTGACTTTATTAAAAGCAATATTGTTGCTAAACCAGAAGAAAAAGTAAGCTTGCTCGATTCTAATTTTGTTCCAATTAATTTTGCGGAGTTTGTACAAGCTGTAAGTAATACTTATAAGCAAAAACGTGTTCAATTTTATGAAAACTTGAAAAGAAATAAAAGAACAAGTATTGCTTAAAGGAGTTTTTAATGAGCGACATTACAAAAATAAAACAAGAGTTTGATAAAAAAGTTGCTGAAATTAAAGCATTGATGAAAAATCCCCAACAAGATACTGGTTTATTTGGCAATTCTTTTGAATTTAGAGACAAAAACTTAATTTTTTCAAATTTTGATGGAATTTGTACTAGTAGTAAAGACAAAATAGAAAATTATCCTTTTAAAGGATATCCCTATAAGCGTGGGGTCAAGTTTAGTTTTAGTGAAGATAGTATATCAGAACTTGAAGTTGAAGCTGGGGGTGGTGAAGACTTATATGGAATATGCATTGATATAGACGAGTTTAGTAAAACAGCGACTGTAATTCCAATTACAAATAACTTTACGGGTTATTTAACCTTTAAGAAGAATGGAAATGGTGTAAACCCAGGAGACAAGCTGTATTTTAATCAACATGGGGAACTTGAAAAGATTACGGGGGCTCAAAAATCTATTAATGCTATAGCACTTTCAAAAGTGTATAAGTTAACAGAAGATTTATTCATAGTGCTAGCAAGTGTTTTTGGAAATAGTGCTATAAAGGGATAGTAAATTATGGCTTTAAAAGATAAGGAGCCCCTTAAAGATCTTAATGTTGATAATAATCTACAAGTGGGTTTAGAATTAGAAGTTTCAGCTGCTACTCCTAGAGTTAAACGTCAAGCAAGACAATCTGAAAATGATGCGCAAGGGTTAGACCCTTATTTGGACTCAGTTAAAGAACTTGATGATATCCTTTTGAAATTCAAAAAATATGCAAAATCAATGAGTTCGATTGAAAATAAGGTTTTTAGTAGTTCAAATGGTTGTTTTAATTCAAAAAATGCTCGCGTTGATACTTATTCATTTTCATGTTCAAGTTTTACAGACAAAGTAGAAGAATATTTTTATGACCCCAAAAAGAGTTTTCCATACAAGCGTGGGGTAAAACTTGTTCCAAAAGAGAACTCTATACATGTTGATGTTGGTGCTAGTACTGATATTTATGGCATATGTGTTGATGTATGTGAGTTTAGTTGCACCGCTTATGTTTTGCCAATTACAAATAACTTTGAAGGGTACCTTGTCACAAGAAATCTGAACATAAAAGCAGGAGAAATATTAGATATTAACAATAGTGGGGTGATTATCAAGGCTGATGGTGAATCATCGACTGCAATTAATGCTTATGCATTATCTGATTCATTTACAATCAATTTTGAGCTTGAAAAAGGGGACTTAGATCAATCTCATATCATCAAGCCTAAAGAAAATTATTCTATCAATTTGATAAAAGTTGTAATTTTTGGCAATAGGGGCCTTGAGAAAAAAATAGTTCTCCACGCTTTTTAGATATAGAAGAATAAAAAGGAGGTAATTGAGTGGTAGATACAACACAAGTAGTAAAAGATTACATTGACAAAAAAAGTAAGCTGGAAAAGTTTGTGAAAAATCAACAGCAGTACGCTAATTTGCTTAACAATTCAATTGAATTTAAAGACAAAAACATAAAATTTTTAACCCCTATGGGCACTAGAACCAGTAGACTTGATAAATTGGAAAATCATCCATTTTTAGGATATCCATACAAGTGCGGAGTTAAAAGGGTTATTCAAGGGGAAAAAGAAAATGAAATTCATTATGAGCCTTATGTTGAAGCTGGGGGTGGTGAAGACTTATATGGAATATGCATTGATATAGATGATTTTAGCAAAACAGCTACTATTGTTCCAATTACTAATAATTTTGAGGGGTATTTGGTAGCAAAAGATTCTACGCCTAAAGCAAAAGACAAGCTTATTTTCAATAAGAACGGTGTTCTTGAAAAAGCACCCGAAACACCAGCAAATAAGGGAACTATTCATGCAATAGCATTATCTGATGCAAATAAAATTAATGATGATGTTTATTTGGTAAAAGTAGTAGTATTTGGCAATAAAGCCATAGGTCAAAATTAATGATATTAAGGAGAAATAAATATGGAATTATTTGATGAAAATTATTATGCAAAAGCTGTAGCTAATATTATAGGAGAAGTTAAGGACCCTATAATGTATAAATGGTTTTTACCAGAACAAATTGAAGATGCTGATCTTAAAATGGGCTATCAAAAAACTGTAAAATGGGACGCGTTTCTAAATGCCAATCCTACAACAATTGCCAATGAGGTTAATACTATATCAACTATTGGGTTTAGTTCTCAAGTAGTAAGGCTTAATTATTTGAAATTGCAGTACAAATTTAGGCACTTAAAACAGACTTCTGAAAAATTTTACACTTCGGACTCGTATATTGGAGACATTAATAATAATTTATTGCCTTTTGCTCAAGCGTATAAACTTGCAAGCAGCGAAATTATCAAGCTTATTAATCACTTTGTGCTAACTGGGACTGTTTCTATTCAAAAGGATGGAAAAAATCAAAAACGTTTACTTCCTAATATGTATGGACTTCTTAATATGCCCGAACAAATAAAAGAAGAAGTTCAAAGTGCTGATAAGGACAAAATGGAAAAAATATTTGAAAAAATTGAGGCGGGCCTATCTAAGTTAGAATTGGGCGATGAATTTTCTACACCTATGATGGTAATAGTTGACCCTGCAACTTCATTGAAATTGGTAAAACCATATGCAGCAACACAAGCTAACGCAATTAGTTGTGAAAAATGGGAAGATATTTTGATTCAAACTATTAAGGCTATTAATAATAGAGAGGACGTTTACATTGAAACCTCAAATTTGCTAAAACACCAAATACTGATTTACCCATTAAATCCAGAACTAATTAAGTTTAAACCTAGCAAGTATATGTTGCCTACACCAAATGAACAAGTTGATAGAGACTCAACTGATATTGCTCATTCATACATTGATTTTGTTTTAGGTGGATTGCTTGCTACTAAAAATACTATTTTGCAAGTCAATATCAAACAAAACTAAACACATGGGGCAAATAAAATGAGCGAACAAAAAGACTTGCAAACACAATTTCAGAATGAAGAAGAACTTTTAGTAACAAAACTTCATTCTGAAGTCCTATTGTTATTAGGAATAGACCAGTTTGCATTAAGCAGGCAAAATTTCCTACTTCATTTATCCTTGCTTAATACAATTCTAGTAACAAGTGGTATTGATGCGAGTTCACTTACATATGAACAAATATTTTTACTCACCTTTTATCATATGGGTTGTCAATTAAGAAAACAAGGGGTTGTTCGTGAATTTGAATTTGAAAGAATAAAAAAAGAGAAATTCAATGAACTTGAACTTGATTATTATCCTAGTGGTAATGGGGGAATTGAAGGTGGTGGAGAAAGTTGTAGCTCAAACAAAAACTTTTGCTTACAATTTGATGCATTTTTAGAAAAACTAAAAAGAGAAACCTTAACACCATCATGTTTAGGAGTTGTCTAGTGAATAGTGTTAGGAAAAGACTAGCAAATATGTCTGTACGTATGATTAACGCCTTTAAGGATTCTGAAACTCTAAGATTTTATAAAGGAAACATTATAAAGCTTGAAAATGACGACTCTTATCAACAAATATTTGACAAGAATGAGTACACTGAATTTATTGGCGTTATTATTGACATAAAGCCAAGAGAACTTACAATGCTTTATGACTCCAATATATCTGATATTCAAGGGTATTCTAAACTTTACACATATCAAAATCTCAACTATGAACTAAAAGATAGAATATCAATTTCAGATTCAGTTTACTTTGAAATATTTAGCATTGACACCTCAATTGGCTACTTTACTTTAGTTTTAAAGGAATTTATATGGACATAGAAAAATTTACAATTGAGTTAGAAATTGGCTGGTTCGGGGGTCGTTCTAATATTGCTAGAATGCATGAAAAAGGGAGCGTTAATTTACCAGCAAGAAAACATTTAACTAAAATTGCTGGTAGCACAGAGTTTAGAGAATATATCAACAATAGTTATATAAATTCAAAATTTAATATTGACCCTAAATTGGGAATAAATGCTATTGGACAAGCTTTTATCAGATATTACCAAAATTATGTGCTATCAGGGCAAGTTACACCGGGTTTAAAGGCTAGCACAATCGAAAGTAAGTCAAAAAAAGGTAGTAACACCGCATCAGTTCCACTTGTTGATACGTCTAAAATGTTATCAGAACTCACTTATAAGGTAATTGAATGATTTTGAATTTAGATACAATCTTAAGCTATTTACTTAAAATATTTCAAGGATTTAAGATCTATGCAACTGAAAATAATTTTGAATGTGATATCATAAATACTTACAATCACCCCTATCTTTCAAAAATTACAACTGCTAGCCCTAATATAATAGCATTGAAATTTGATAGTACAAAACATCTATTTGATCATAATTCTAAAACTGGTGCATTTTATGAAAATGCTTTGGAATTTAGCATAGATTTTCAAGTATATATTATTGTAGTAGTGTTAAATTCTAAAGATTTTGAAGCTAATTCAAGAATGCTAATACTTTATGCTATGCTTAGCGAATTCCTACACAATAGAACCCATAAGTATACTCTAGCAAGTCCATATCAACCCGCATATGTAAATAAAATTAACTTTTACATTTATCCAATATCTAATATGCAAACAGTTGGATTGATTAATTTAGGTACAAAATATAGCAACCATGCATACAGTTCTTCTGTAGCATTCACTGCTAATGTAAAAATAACTGAAATTTTAAAGGAGAAATACGAAATTGCCGCAAGATACAATTAATGTAAGTTTGGTTACTTCTAGAATTCAAGCTAGCAAGCCCAATTATTATAATCCACTTTTGGTTTATAAAGCAGCCAAAATAAAAGTTAATAAAGATAATGATGATTGTAAAATATTGAGCTTGACTGTTAATAACTATGAACAACAAATTGAAACTTTAGAAAAAGATACTGGGGATAGTAACAATCAGTTTGAAAAAGAAAAAACACTACTAAAAACCGCAATGACTGATTTTTTCAATTCAAGCGAAGAGTCGTTAAAATCAGCTATGCTTTTTATCTATAAGGATAAGCCCGAAAAACTAAAAGATTACCTTAAAGCACATAGACACTCTTTTGTTGTGCTTATTAACACTCAAAATGACAATTTAGACGATGATGGACTAACTATTTATAAAGAAGACTATAATAAGTTCAAAATGCACTCAACTTTTTTTGTATTCTCAACTAAAGAAGATTCAATAAAAGGAATTTTCAATAATGGTAAAAGCAATGCTGATAAAGCAAGAAATATTGTTATTTATAGTAACAATAGAGATAATTTACACCTAAAATTTGTAAGCGTGTATTTACATCAAGCTAGCATTTCCCATTCTGTTAATCCTTATGGTATACCATTGGCCGCTGTACCACTTATTGATGATACTTTAATTACAAAATTAAGAACCGCAAATATCAACTTTTACTCACTTCTTAATGAAACTGGTCTTGATGGCATAAATGCTTTTAAAGAAGGGGTTGATCTAGCTGGAAATTCCATAGATGAGCTTTTCACTTATCATTATATAAAAAACGAGGCCATTATTGAGCTTATTCGAATTTGGAACAAAAACAATAGACAAAACAGTAAATTATCTGAACTGCAACTTAGTGGGACTAGGGACAATGCGTATACTTCTGCAATTGAATGCCTACTTAAAAAGTTTATTGATAGGGGATTGATTATAGAGTATAAAAACTTAAAGCTTATACTATCCCCAACTTCAATTCTAAAATTGGAACTTAGCGTGAATATTACTTACAACTTTAGTATTAATTCTGTTGCTTTAGTAATTACTTCTCAAGATATAGTTGATTATCAAAATAGTTTAAGTGCTTAAAAGGGGGACTAAAAAATGCAATTTTATGATTTAAGAGAAGTTTACTTTTCAATCGATGGTAGACAACTGCATAGTGGTAAGTTAGAGCTTACAAGCGAGCCCACAACTAGAGCAGTATTTAGCACTGAAGATAGGGGAACGCCCGTAATAAGCTTAAGAGACCCCAAAACAATAACTTATATTTTTAACATTGAAGTTACTTTGGGTAGTTATGACTATATTCTGTTAACTGAACTTTCGGACAATCAGTTTTATAACATGAATGTTAGCAAATATGATAAAATGCTTGATTTAGTATTCAATGATAGAATTGCTACCAAAATTATTACTAACTATGCAATTTTTACTGAAGAACCATCAAGAAGTTATTCAGCTGAAGCTGAAAAAGTGACTTTTGAAATTAGAGCTATTAATTGCCAAAAAACTCGCCCAAAAGAACACTAAAAGGAGTAATATCATGATAATGCGCTACAAAATGAAAATTTTGACTAAAAACAAAACCTATGAATATCCACTAAGAGTATTGCCGGTGTATGAATGGGATAAGGTATTGGGATTCAATCAAAATGACGCTATTTCTAAACTTAACGAAGTAAAATACCTAAGAGAAATTACAAGCTTAATGATAAGCTCAAAATTTTTAGATGAATTCTATGCGATTCTAGATGCGAATAGAGAATTCATTTCTTATTATAAGGACTATCTTGTTGCTATTATTTACACCGCGCAATTCAATACTTTTCACATGGACAATGATCTAAAAAAACCTGCTTTAGTATATCTGAGTGAATATGAAAACAATGTTGGAGATTTTATTACTTTTGAGTATATTAATGATAATTTTGATTATGCAAAAGTAACAGCTTTACTTACACCTAATTTCAATGAGCTGGACACTAGTCAATGCTAAAGCACAGAAATAGAGATATTGATAAAGCTATTGAAAATCTTAATGATAGCAGAAAAAAGTATTTTAAGTTGGTTGAGGAGATAAAAAACAATAAATATTATTTCCCAATAATTATGAATATTTGCTCGTACAACGAAGTTAAGAAATTGCCTTATGACGAACTTATTGAAGTCAATCAAATTGCCAATTTAAAATTAGAAAAAGAATTGTTTGAATTAATTTTGAGCAAATGAGGATATTTAATGAGCGACAAATTCACCATTAAATTTAAGGGCGTTCTTGATCATGCAGCAACAAAAAAGGCTATTGAACAAGATATTACCAAAATGGAGAAATATCTTAAGCCTAAAAAATCAAATTTTGGTAGTACTAAAGATATTGTTAAAAGTAATTTATTAGATAAGAAAGAAGAACTAAGTAGACAATCTAAATTTGAAAGTTTAAGAGAGCGTGTTGAGAAATATAGACTTACAGAAACTAAAAAGCTTATAAAGCAAGGTATGAGTTTTGAAAAAGCTAGAAAAGAGGCGTTCAAAAGATCATTAATGGCTGATAGAGACAAAAGGCAACTAGAATATAAAAAGCTTACAAAAGAATCAAAAGCAAAAAGTAAAATGTCATCGAGTTCTCAAGAAAAAGGATTCGTTGCCAAAATTGCTATAGGTAGCACCATTGGAAATGTTCTTAGCAACGTTATTGGCAAAGTTTCGAGTGGAGCTTTAGGATTTGCTAAAAATTCAGTTGAAGAGACCACTAAAACAAACAAAATGAAACTTCTTAATAATGCAGTTTTTACAAAAAAGGAGCGCAATGAGCTTTTTGGGGCTATTGGGCATATGAAAGGTTTTGAACGCAGCCTAGAAAAAGAAGATTTTTTACGCAAGGCAAGCACATTAAAAAGCTCCCTAGTGGAATTAGGTTTTGAAGACACAAATAGTTTAAAAAAAGCCGTAGAGTTTGCAGCTAAGCTTAAAGCTAGTGACGCTGCAACTAGTAACGATGACGCTATTACTGCTGTTGATGAATTACTTAGGGGAAGTGGAGACTCTCTTTTTGAGTTAATGAAACAATTCAACGGAATAGGTAAAGACTATTTAGAAACGAAGAAATTAAATTGGCAACTAGATTCTCAAACAAATTTAGAATCTAGAATAACTATGCTTCATAAAATGTTAAACGATTTAAATTCTTTAAATATTATGCAGGCTTCTGACGCTTATGATAGTCTTCAAAGCAATGTGGCTACAGCTGAAGAAACTCTTGCAAAATTGACCACTTCTGTTTTAAACCCACTGCTTAACGCTATTAACACCACTGCTAAATACTTCACTGATTTTAATGTAGAGACACACATAGTGAATCCTTTAATTCGGGGAATGAAAGATATTTTTGCATTTCTTAATCCCTCAAAGTTATTTCAAAATATAGCAAATGAAGTAGTTAATAAGGTGAACAATACATTGAGTAACATAATTGGAAATGACAATAAAAACGGCGGCCCTTCACAAGATAATAATATAAGTGGCCCATGATTTTGATAAAATGGTAATTATTTATGGATATTAATAACAAGTCTATATCTCCTGCAGAGATTTTTCAAATAGTAAAAGATGTAACAACCCAAATATTTGCCCTTTTTGGAGCAGATAACTTTTTAGTGCTTTTCCCAAGGCCTGATCTTAGAGGCTTTGGCTATGTTCCCCAATTATTCTTTATAAAACCAAAAAACGAACTTATAACACGGACTTATAATACCAGTTACTCCAAAAGGCCCGTTATTAACTATTATAATAGAAAATCAGAACATGTTAGCTACAACCCCGCTATGGTTGGAGAAAACATATCAGTAACTGGTGCAGTATTAACTTCTTTATATAAAGAAATGCTTTCTCCACTCAAAATGACTCCTTTTGGAAATTCTATGCTACGTTTTGACGTTCACCTTGCGAAAGAACAACTAGCCAATAGACTTCAAGCTCAAGTTCCCTTTAGTGTCTACAGCCCAACTTTTGGCCTTAAAGAATTGGCCATAATTACAAATTTGACGTTTAGGGATACACCCTATATTGATGAAATTGAAGTAAATCTATCAATGGAAATAGTAAAAACATTCTCTTTAGAAAAATATAAAGGATAATTAATGTTGCTAAGTTATGACTTTAAGATTGAGTTTTACAATATAGATAAGTCAAAAAAATCAATTCATGGAGATTCTTTTCCAGAAGAAACTCCTAAAATTGTTATCAATACACAAAATGGAATTCATGTTGATATTTCAATATACAACACGTATTCAAATTACAATTTTGTAAAATCCAAACAAGCAAAAATTGTGCTTTGGAACTTGCCTATAGACTTCACCAACAACATTATGGAAAGAGACATAGTAAAAATATATTACAAAAAATTTGCACATGAAAAAAATTTTGACTTCATAATGGCGGGCTATTTGGGAATTCCCATGAGCACTGATTATCCTGGTGGAGATTTTAGTGTTGAACTTGATGTTCGTTTAGTATCTAAAATCAACTTCTTTAATCGCGAGTTGAAGTGCAAAAGCTTTAAAGGTAAAACGGTACAAGAAGCAATAAAATCAGCATTTCCCAATCGCAATATCATTAACATGGATGAAAAAGACCGCTTAAAAATCATAGAAAAAAATATTTATGCAAAAACGCCAAAAGAGTTTATTGACAAAATAAAAGGGGTATATGTTCATGACATAATAGCTGATGTTGGTACTGGTAACGATGAAGTTGAATGCAATTTTATATTTAGCAATTACAAAACAATTGGAAAAAGCTTAAAATACGAGGCCCTAGAAGATTATGGACTTGAATTTATTCCCCAACAAGAGATCAGTTTGGGCACAACATATCATATAAGGCTTATATATTGGAACGCTAAAATATTCTACACGCACAAACTAAGAGTTGGCAATAAAGTTTCATTTATTGACGGACTAGGGAATATGATAAAAAACACTATAAAAGAAACAACCGCAAAACTTAGCAATACAGGAGAGTGTTCATTGATACTGAAACTATATGACGATTCTAATAGTATTGGACTAAAAAGGTAAAGGGGTTTACATGAATCAAGATTATGAAATTTACAGAATGCAACAGCGCCTTTATGGGCATACATTAACACAAGAGGACATTAAAAATTGGATTTATTCAAACATTTTTATAACTCGAATTGGCACTGTAAAGGAATTTAAACAGCAAACTCAAGAAGCTGTGGTTATAATACCAGAATTTGAAGACTTAGAAATTCAAACAAAAAATATTTCTAATATCAGCTTTGAATTATCAAAAGGTGATACTGTTATACTACTTCAATCGAGCATTAATATTTTTGATAAAAATGATGATATTCATTTTGACAAACATCATTTTTATATACTTAGCACAATTAGTCCAAAGACTTTAAATCTAATCTCTGATAGTATTAAAATCAAAGCAAACAATACAATTGAAATATCTAATGAAATAACCAGTTTAAAAGAAATTCTAAATAATATTGTTGACGCTATCAATGGAATATCTATCATAGGAGACGCAACTATAAACTATGCAAGCTTAAGAGCAGCAACTTCTAAAATTACTAGCAATATAAACAGTTTATTTAAATAATTTTTGCTAAATATGCTATAATTGTTAATATGGATTTAAAATTCGGCAATAATTTTGAATTGTCATTTAATAATGATGTGTCGCTTGTTGATGGAATTGACGAGCAAAAACAAAAATTGTTCATATTTTGTAAAACTCTACGGGGAAGTCTAAGTTATGCTCCTAATTGGGGACTAGACTACTATTTACTTTTGAAACTTTTAAAAACTAATAATCTTCAAGCTATAAAAAACTATTTCAATGAAATATCTAGAGAACTTAATTTAGACTTGATTAATATTTCAACTACAACACAAGAACGAAAAGTAAATATATCATTTTTTTTCACGGGCGACATTTTGAATATGGAGTTTGACTTATGAGCATAGTTTTTGATTCTGATTTTGGTATTCTAAAACGCACAATTAAGGATATAGTAAAATCCAAAAAAGAATACTTACGTAATAATTATGGTATTAATATTGATGATAATAACGGCTCAATTTATAACATTATTGCATCTTCTTTGGCATTGATTGAAGAAGAAGTAATTAATGAGCTTAATCTATTTTTTTCTAAAATGAAACCGGGTGGTACCTATTGGAGTGAAATTGAAAAGCAAATTTCCTCTAAAAGCACAACCCCCAGTGCAGTTAAATCCGCTTTACTTAATCTTGATGGGGTTGAGTACGCTAATATTAAAAGTTCAGCTGGAAAAGCTTATATATATCTAATTGTGAAAGAAGATTTACTAGATCGTGGTAAAACTAATATTAACGACTTTATATTTAAAACTAAAATTTGGGAAATATTGTATCTAACAATCCCTAGTGGTACTTTGCTCGAGGGAGATATAGAAATTGACGGATTCAATTCAACTGGACAACGTAAATCCTATAAAATATCACTAGGGAAAAGAAAATATGTTTACATGAAAGTAAAGTATAAACTTGACCTTAAAAACTATCTTTACTTAAACATAGATTCTCAAATTAGAGACATATATTCTAGGATTATTTCAAATAACTATTCTGATATGGGCATTAGCTTTGAATATCAAGACTTTTTTGCTCCAGTTAATGAAGTTAAAGGAATTAGGTCTATGGAAATTAAAACTTGTATTAAAGATACAAATACAGAAAACATTTCAAGCATTACTGATAGCGATTTTAAAAAAAATGAAGATATTACTATTAATGATGATACAATGCTAATTTTCAATACTATAGATCGATTACTTATTGACATTGATAGTTAACAAATATGAAAATACCCAATTTTTTAAAAAACACTGAAATTCATAAATTTATACTTACAGAAATTGAATATGCACAAAAATTGCTTAATGAACTTAAGTTCATTAACTCCAACTTCATATCCATTAATGTAAAAAAAAATATAAAATCAAGATATATTGCTATATGGATATCTCAAGTTTTATCTATTTTTTATTCAAAAACCCAAACTTTAGAAAGTATTACAAGCAATATTAATAGCGTTATTTTTGCTTTACGTCAAATTGGTACTGATGAATCGCTTAAAATGATTTTCAAGGCATTTTTGAATGTGGATATTTTAGTTACTACACCACAAGCCGGAGTTATTGATATATCACTAAAAGGGGCAATAAAAACAAACTTTACCACATTTATTTCACCTAGCACTGCAAAAGGTAAAAGGCTAAAAAAAATACTAATTAGAGAAAAGAAAGCTGGGTATGCTGCATCTAGAAAGGCTTTAGTATTTAATTCACTTCCTAAAGGCTATGATCATTCAATTTATGCTTTTATAAAGAGAATTATTCCTATAGGTAGAGTACTAAAAATTAATGATAAAAATGGTAAAAATATTATCACTTTTAACAATTAAGGAGATTTTATGTCTGAAGAACAAGAAAAATTACTAATTGATGAAGAAGAAACAATCCAAATTAAAGATTTAAATAGGGTGAATGAGGTTAAAAACACCGACCTTTTACTACTTGATGATGGAGTTTCAAGCAGTAAAGCTATTACTTATGAAAATTTTTTGAAAACCACTAAAGACAAAACTTTTAAAGGTGAAGGACTGAGTTACTTTAAAGAGATAATCAAAAGCACAATCGCAGAAGAACTTGCAGGAAATACAAGTTTTATAGAAAAAATTTACACTCAAATAATAGAAAAACTAATTAACAACGATTCAACTAATATTTCTAACCTTTTTAGTAAAATAAAATCGGAACTTACAAACAGCATACTAACATCTACTTTAACTGAACATGATGAACTTTTGATAATGTACTCATCAAAGATTATCCAAAAAACACCCATTCCTAAACAACTGCTTGGAGTGCCATCAGATTTTTCCTTTGGAGGCAGTTATAATGGTATTTGGCTTTATCCTGAGGACTACACAAATAAAAAAAGAACAATTGAAATGGAAGACTCTGACGAAATCAATATTGTTTTTCACAAAAATACTGACAATAAACCCATTTACCTTGATATTGATCTTAATATAATACATAAAAACGACAGTTCACACAAATCAGTATATTTAAAATATTTTGATGAATCTGAAAAATATTTGGCCTATGCACATGAAAACGCCATCAAGGACCTAGGAATTTTAGTTCCTATATATACTGGATGGTATATTCAAAAAAGAGGTGAAATTTCGAACATTCCAGTCCCATATCTTGCAAAACTATAATTTTTTTTGTCAAAAATTTATAGTTTTGGTATATAATATATATGTACAAATAAAAAATTAAAATTAAGGATTAAAAAAATGGATATTAAAATAACCGAACTTCTTATAAATCTAAACGAAATTAAACTTATAGCAGTAATGATTTTTGTAACAGTACTAGTTCTAGGAGGATTAATTCTTCTCAAACCTTTACTAAAAGACATATTATCTATAGTTATAGGTAAGCTTTTCAAAAATGGCAATGGCAATAATAATATTCAAAAAAGGGATTAACTAATGAAATTATCTAAAGATAATCTTGAAATTGGACTTACATCCATATCAAAACTTATTGAGATATTTTCTAAATTTGAAGATGAATTTGATCCTATTGCACATAAAGGATTTTCTTTAGTTCATGAACTATATTCTCATTATGCATCAATTTATAAGGCAAATATGGAAAGAATTGAAAATGCATCAACTTTAACAATAGCTAAAGCATTAGCTCTAATAAATGAAAAAATCAATAGCTGCATTGATTTAGTTAATTCTAATGAAAAAAATTTAAAAATATCTAACAATCTAAAATTCAATTAGGAAGGAATACCTATCTACCAAGAAGGAGTAAATAATGCAAAATAACACTATTGGTTTAGGACTTAATTTATTATCCAACTTAACTAAAATAGCTAAAACTGATACAAACATAAATCATAACTACATTAATACTTTTGACAAAGTAGTAGATTTTTTCTACAAAACATATATTGAAACTCTAAAATCTATGGAAACGGCCGAATCAATGAAAATATTAGAAGAAATAAAAGAAATATTAAAATACAATATTGAGATAATAGAGGCTATTTCTACTAGCAAAAATAAAAGAATTATATCTTCACTAAAAGCAAAACGCAATAAAATCATGCAAGAGTACCTAAATACTCTTAAAAGGGGTGAAAATGCTTAAATTAGCAAACTATTTATTAATAGCACTACTATTACTATGTTGTACTACTATTGCTAGCTTACCAGAAGAACCGGAGCCGCCAATTATTCAAACACTAGAATCTTTGGCTAAATATGAGGCACAACTATCAGATTATGTTATGTATCTTATAACATTCTTAAACAAAACAAAATCTAAAGTTAATGACCCAAATTATCCAATATATACTTATCCCGACTTAGCAACACTAAAAAATGAACACTCTATAACTTCAGTAAAACTGAATATCAAACTACTTTTAGAGTACATTAAAAAAACAAAGCCTATAGCAAAAAGAGTCTATAATCAATATTCGAATTTAAAAATGTAGATTAAAAAAAGGTTTTTCTTGCAAGAAAATATACTTTTGCAAGTTAAGTCACAATAATAATATAACAGCCCCCTTATTTGGGGGCTTTACTATGTAAACGTACTACTATGCTGCAAATATATAATCAAATTGTTTTTCTTCTTTCAAGATACAAAAGAACTTCAAAATACTATCTCCATAAATATCTTCTTTAAATGTTGCAAACACTTCAAAATTATGCAGTTCTTCTAATTTTTTATTTTTTGTTAAATAGTTTGTAATAATATTTACCCAATAGGATATCCTTTTTTGTTCAGGATTTTGTACCAAATACTTGACTAAATCTGCCTCATTTCCCGAATCTAATGCTTGAATAAGAGTATTTATCTTCTCTTGGGTTGTTGTAGAATCATTTACCCAATTTTTTATGTTATATAATGCCTTAATAAAGGCATTATAACATCTAAACCTATCAAATCTTTTAACTTCTTTTTGATTCTGACTATTGTCTTTTTTTTGTTCTTGATTAACACTAATTTGCTTCTTACTAGATACAGAATTCCCGTTTTCATAATTATTGTAAATAGGTGCTGCATCAGTATCCACTTCACTTTCTATGTTAAGATATGCAACTAAAGCGTACCTTTTGAAATAAGTAATAGCTGATCCAACTACTTGGGGCAATGTATTCACATTTTTAGAACAATTTTCATTATTCCAGTGTAAATTTTCTGTAAGAATTGGGGTATCAAATGAATCTTTATAGCCAGTACTTGTACTGTAGAATGTGGTCCTAATAACATGTACTCTACCATATGGATCATGTGTAAAAGTTGGAAATTGCTCAAAATCAAGCTCCAAATTGTGCTTATTAATAACGTTTTTTATTTCTCTAATTATTTCATTAAAATTCTGGTATTTGTATCCATATCCTTTAAGACTTTTGTCAATCCCTGGTAAATTCATTCTTAGGATTTTCATATCTTTTATGAAATTTATTTCTGATTGTATATTTTCTTTTGAATTATTTGCCATATTTAGCTCCTCTATGTTCTTCAATTACTAATATTATATAGAAAAAACCGTTTTTGTCAATTTTTTTTACAAAAAATTTTTTGCAAAAAATTTGAGGCTTGTTTACATTCTATTCCTATAGAACTTAAACAAGCCCCAGCTTAATCTGAAATTGACATAGAGGTAGCCATATAAAATGCAAGGCATTTTTAATAATCTACCTACTCACAGTATAGAACAATTTAGGCCTTAAATCAATTTATCTTTTGTCTTTAAAAAAATTGAAATTTATCCAATTACAAACTATTTTGTATATTGTTGCGGTTAATAATTTAAATTTAACAATTTTATGGAAAAGTGTTTACTTTTTTATAAAATTGTGCACAATTTTAAATACAAAGACATAGAGGAGATGAATATGAAAAACATTATAAATGCTAAAACCCCCCCAAATTGCCATAATAAATTACAAAATAACCTAATAGTCCTTATCTCAACACTAGTATATTTAAACAGCAGATATAAAAAATACACGCAAAATAATATACTCTATTACTTTAACGAAAATCTTAAAAGAAATGGACAAACTCCCATTAAGCTCAAAACAATGCAAAAATATCTTTACAAATTGGAAAAAGAATTTGGAGTTACAACTAACTATTATAAACACCTGGGAGTAAATTGTGGTACTGAAATTTATTATAGGCCTAATTATCCCAAAAAAATATGTTACCAAAAAATCAACCAATACTTTTTAGAAAAAAAACATTCAAAATTCCAAAAAAGGGTTAACAACTCATTTAAAGATAAATTTACAAAAGAGGGGAATGTAAATTTGGAGGAGTGTTTTAATAATAAAAATAATATAAAAATAAAAGAAGAGAAAAGAGAAAATCAAATAGAAAAGTTTCAAGTAAAAAAATATTTCAATAAATGTAACTTTTATTCCAAAGAATTTCTCTCTCTTTTATATCTAGATATTAATAAGGATACGATTATTAAAATATTTAAAATTGTAAAAAAAGCTGAAATTAACCTGATAAAAGATAAAAATATGCATTTAAATAAATCTTGCTTTAAAGAAGAAAAGAAAAATAAATTAAAAAAAATTTTAAGCAATACCCAAAAAGAATTTGAAAAAAATGGATATAACGCAGAACAACTGAAAACAAATATTCAAAAAATATATGAAAACTATAAAAATAAACCTCATTTTATTATTGAAAGTCAAAAATATAAGGATTTAAGTAAAATAAAACAAAAATTAGAAAAATCAATTGAATTGAAAAAAGAAAATTTACAAAAAAATTGTAAGCATATAAAGATAAACATTTTCAATATACTTATTGATCAACTAAAAAAGGAGGCAAATATAGAATTTCTAAAGCCAATTCTAAAAGATTATTTGAATAGCAAAAATAAATTAGAATATAAAAAAGTATTTAACAACACCTATTATTATGAATTATTGGAGATAATAATAAATCAAAAAAAATCTTTAATGCTAAAAAAATTAAGCTAAAAAGTTATATAGAGAATAAATATGGAAAGAACACTTGAAAGTATACAAAAAGAAAAATCAGAAATCAAATGTTACAATAAAGATCGTTTTATAAAGATTGAAAAAGAAAATGATAAAACAAATTACCATACAAAAATAATGATGGATGTTTATAAATTTGGAGTTCATGATAAAAAAAATGTGTTTCGCTTGTCATTGAGAAACTTATTCAATCAATCAAAAGTTGAAGAAATTTTTTTATATCCTGTAAAAGATAAGGATAAATTTATAGGAATTTTTTATGGTTATAAAAAACCTATAAAAGCCCCTATTATAAGGTACGAAAAAAATGGATTTAAAAAATTATATTCATTTGCAAGAGCGTATTATATGGAATTTAGATTTAAAAAAGGAAGTGTTTTTTGCTACTTTAAGGCACTATTTCGTTTATTGAAAAAAGAAAAAATAAATACACCGTATAATATAGCATGTTTTGATATATTTACAAAACTAGAAAAACAAGCCCATGAATTTTATGGAAAAAAATACCCAGAACAAGGACCACTAACAAAATGGATAATAAAAAACCTAAAGTAATAACAATCGCGTCAATTAAAGGTGGTGTTGGTAAAAGTACGAGTGCTATTATACTTGCAACATTGCTTTCAAAAGATAATAAAGTGCTTTTGATAGATATGGACACACAAGCTTCTACTACAAGTTATTTTTACAAAAAAATTGCAAATCAAAACATTGATATTGTGAATGTCAATGTTTATAGAGTGTTAAAAGAAAAATTAGATATTAATGATTCAATTATAAAAATTAAAGAAAATTTAGATTTAATTCCCAGTTATTTAACTTTAAGTAAATTTTCAAGTGAATCCATACCATTAAAAGAGTTAAGATTGCAAAACAATTTAGAATTTTTAAATCAGAATTATCATTATGTAATAATAGATACTAATCCCAGTTTAGATTACACCTTGTCAAATGCTTTAATGACTAGTAATTGTATAATAGTTCCAATGACTGCAGAAAAATGGGCAGTTGAAAGTTTAGAATTATTGGAATTCCATATGAACAATTTAAAAATAAAAATCCCGATATTTTTAATTATAACAAGATTTAAAAAGAACAATACTCACAAGCAATTGTTACAACATGTTGGATCAAGAACAGGATTTTTGGGATTTATCCATGAACGAGAAGATTTAAATAAAAAAATTGCTAGAAATGATGAATTTGATATGACTAAAGATTATATTTATGAATATAAAGAGGTATTGTCAAGATTTTTCATTATGTATGATAAATATGTTCAATAAATCCGTACGGATCCGTACGGAGTATAAATAAAAGAGGTTTATTATGGAAATAGAATTAAATAAGAGAATTTTATCAGGGAGGGCAGATCCTGACGGTGAAAAAAAATTAATTACCAAAGAGGAGATATTTGCTCATTATAATGATTTAAAAAATAGGTTAAAGACCAATATAAAAAAGAAAATTTTTTATAAAGTAGAAAGTATAAGAATTTTAAAAGAAATAAAGGATAATGAATACTACAAATTAGATGGATATAAAAGTTTTGATGCTTTTATAAGGGATTATAAATTGGCAAGAACCCAAGTTTATATATATTTAAAATTAGCAAAAGCATTACAAGCGGGAATTCTTAATGAAGATTATATAATTGAAAATGGTATTTACGATTCTCTTGATTTTATAGAAGGCCAAGAAACTTCAATAGTGAAAAAATCAAAGCAAAATCCAATAAAACCCTTAAGATTCCAGCTTAAAAAGAAGGAAAGTTACGATTTTTATAAAAGCAATGCCAAATTTACAGGATTTTTATTAGATAAATTATTTAGTGATGAAAAAGAAATAATTAAAAGAATTATGAAAGAGTATAAACAATTAAAGGGATAATAAGGAGATTATATGAGCAATTTAGCATATAGGACATACAATATAGAAAGTATAAAAAATGAATTTTTAAACATAGGATTTAGTGAGGAGGCAATAGATTTTGTTTTTCTTCACAATGATAATTACAACTTTGAATATTTAAAAGAAAAATTAATTGATATAGAGAAGACTTTGCAAAAGGATATATCTCATTTGGATACGAAGATAGATAATGTAGAAAAAAATTTAAATACGAAGATAGATAATGTAGAAAAAAATTTAAATACGAAGATAGATAATGTAGAAAAAAATTTAAATACGAAGATAGATGGTGTAGAAAAAAATTTAAATATTAAAATAGATAATTTGGATACTAAAATAGATAATGTAGAAAAAAATCTACAAAAGGACATATCTATATTAGATACTAAGATAGATAATGTAAAAAACGAACTTAATGCTAAGATAGACAGTGTAAGTGCTAAGATGGATAGTGTAAGTGCTAAGATAGATAGTGTAGAAAAGAATTTGCAAAAAGACATATCTATTTTAAATAATAAGATAGATAATGAAGTAAAGAATTTACGTAAAGATCTTAATATGGGGAACAGACTGGTACATTTTATGATACTTGCAGCAGCAATTTTTGGACCATTCATACATTCATTTTTAATGCAATATATACAAGGCGTCAAATAATTAATGAAATAATGTACAATTTGCTTTTTTAAAATTGAGTGGTGAAAAATTTTTTTAGAAAAGTTGACAAAAATTATTTTTGTAATATTATATATGTATAGCTGAAAAAAATTGTTATATCGCATATAGTTCAATTATGTGGGACTTGGCCATATTCTTTTATTAGAGAACTTAGCTAAGTTTTATTTTTTTTTGCAAAAAATTTTTTGCAAAAAATTGACAAAAACAGGTTTTTTCTATATAATATTAGTAATTGAAGAACATAGAGGAGCTAAATATGGCAAATAATTCAAAAGAAAATATACAATCAGAAATAAATGGAGAATCCAAAATGCTGTGTGTCGAGCAACAAAATTTTATTGGTTGTGAAGTCTTTGAGGAAAAATCTTTTCAAATTAAAGAAAAAAGCAAATTAAGCAAGATAGGTAAAAAATTACCAGGAATAGGGAGTCAAGAGTGTTTTAGATTTAATAAAAATCTTGATTTTAGCGAGCAAAGAAACAAACTAGATAAATATGGCGCTAGTGAAGTGGGGACTGTTTTAATTGGTGGTGCTGGACTTAAAGACTTAATGGTAAATAGAGTTCTTAAGTATTTTGGCATGAGCATGCCTTTTGAAGAGAATTTATACATGTTAAAAGGTAAAGAATTAGAGAATTTAGGATTTAGAGAGTTTGTTAAGGCACACGGTGATAATATTGCTGTTTTGTACAAAAACAAATATGCTAACGGTGTTGATAAATATAATTATTTCAAAAAAATGGGAAATTCAAAAACTTTAGTAGGCTCAACAATTGATGGATGGTTTATTAATGATGATGGTGAATTAGAGCTTTTAGAGATTAAGAGTAGTGATTCTAATTATATGAGTAGTGCTATTGATGAATACAATAAAAATGGCAATTTCCTAAGTAGTAAGTATTTTTTCAAATATTATGTGCAGGCGCAAATGCAACTAGCGTGTACTGGGCTTAAGTATTGTAATTTGTTCTTTTTAATAGACGCTGCACCAATTAACTGCAAAATAAAGAGAAATGAATCTTTAATATCAAAAGTTCTTGAATTTGTTGAGAAATGTGAAATGGAAGTTTCCAATTTGAAAAAAGATATTTTCTCTAACTATAGAGACGAATACTTAATGGCACACAATTTTAATAAGGAGACGTTTATAAAGCTTGTTGAAGATTTAGTAGAAAGGAGTGATTTTTATCGTTTTGGGATTGAATTTGATTGGGCAAGAGAATTTGTAGAATATGTTGATTCTATAAATCTTGAGATTGAAAACGAGCAAACTGCTGCTTATCTTGAGCGTTCTTTTTTTGAGATTGACAATTTGAAATTAGAGTTAAATAAAATTCAAAATGAAAACAGAAAAAGAGAAAAGCCTATTAAAGATTTGCTTAAAATTAAAATTGACAATATTGTGAATAAATATCCCCTAATTAATCAGGTAAATTATAAATTTAGAGAATTTATGTTCAGTTATGACCCTAAGAAAAGGATGATATCAGATAGATTTAAGGGACTATTGCCGACAAGTGGTAAATTATCCTTATTAAATAATATAACATATGCAAATAGTGTAAGTGTCCCCATGTGAATGGGGATACTTAAAAATTAAAAAAATAATTTAATATTGGAGGATTAATCAATGCCTATTAATAAAATAAAACAAAGCAACAAGGCTTTGCACCTAGAGATACAAAGGTGGGGTTGTTACTTTTTGTGTTTACACTATTATGTAAGTGTGTTAAAAAAACTTGAATTTACTATTTATGATATAAATGCAGCTTATTACAGATTTTTGGGATTTGGGCATATTAAGAGTAATTGTTTTATTTTAAATCCCTGTATGATACTTAATTACTATGGAATTAAAAGTAGTGTGAGATATGAGTCTTTTGGGTACTTTGGAGCTGTTAATGAATTTGAAATAAGCGAAGTTAAGATTAAGAGCGTTGATGGATCACACTTTATTGCTACAAAAGAGCAAGAAATATTATATGATTCACTCGATTTAAAGCCCAGAGGAAAAGTATTTAGAGTAACTTCAAAGCGTATATTTAAGCTTATATAGCTGAGTTATAGTTTTAAGCTATTTTTGGTGCATTTATAGGCTTGAATTTTGTTTGCAGAAGAGAGTCCATATATATTATCAATTTCATGGGTTGAAGAATATTTCATAAGTTCTTTAATTTGGAAAGAGTTGTAGCCACTAGATTTTAAATTTGAAATAAACAAGTTTCTACATAAATGGAGCGATTTATTTGCTTTAAAGCCCGACTTTTTTAGAAGATTTTTGAATTTTTTAGAAATATGGATAATGTCAATTTGATTGTCTTTAAACTTGTGTTTAGTTTTTTGGAAAAGATAAGTACGCCTAGTATCAAGATTTTTATCTTCGAAATGATTTTTGTGAGCTGTTTGAATAGCATCATATTCTTTAGAGTTGATGACAATTTCTCTAATACAAGTTATATTTCTTTTTTTTGCTACGTTTACTTTTATAGTGTAAAAAATTTCTCCAGATTTACTTGATAATTGGGCAATATCTTCCATTTTTACTTTTTGCATTTCAGTGCCCCTGCATCCACTTATCAAAAGTAAATATACGAACCAACCTGATATTGGATCAGTTTCTTTTAGATGATTAATACATTTTACAATTAGTTTGCTAGTTTTTGGAGTTAGATAAAACTTAGGACTAGGTTTTATATTTTCTTTTTTATTTTTAGTTGAATTTTTTAGTGAATTTTTTAAAATTTTGTTTTCATTTAGTATTTTTTGATAATCTTGTAATAGTTTGAGGAAAAAATCTGAACTAGCGTTGTTTAAATTAAAAAAATTATTAGAGTCCATAAAATCAGCTCCGCATAAGTGTTACCTTTACATTAAGTAAAAGTAATAAAAATGTATAAGAATTGCATTCTATATTTTACCAAAAACTAAAAATTTTAGTCAAATTATGGTGTTTCTCATTGTATGCAGAATTTAGAATGTAGAGTAGTTTTAAAGAGTAGAAGTGGCAATTTCTAAGGGGTGCACACAAGAAAGATAGTATACTTTGTGTGATATATAGCAAAGACTTAAAAATTTAATTTGTATGTCTTTTGTGATCGATTGTAATGAGTTGGCTACTTGCAATGGAGAGATTTTATGAGTTTTATTAAAATTACATTTGAAGTTTGTTACTATGTAATTCGAAATGTAACAAAATAAATTATTTAAATCTTTAAAAAAATTGTAATTATTAGCGTGTTGCGTTAAGCTTAAGATCTATGGAGTAGGAGTAACTTATGAATAAAAAAATGTTTATTATTTGTGCTGTTTTTGCACTGATAATTTCTTGCAAAAATTATGCAAGTGGTGAAGATTTAAAACAAAATGTAAAAGAACAAGTTAAGGGATTTTTAGATACAAAAAAAGAAGAATTGACCGAAGGTATTAAAATCCTAGGATCAGAAGTATCTTCAAAAGTTGGAGAATTAATGCAAGCTGATGAGCCACAAGGCCAACTACAGCATCAAGTAGCTCAAGATGTTAACAATGTAGATCAAGAAGTAGAAAAATTAAAGAAAGAATTAGAAGATTTAAAGAAAAAAGTAGATGGAACTAATGATAAAACTACTCTTGAAACATATTCTGGTTATGAAAAAGAATTAGAAAAGTTAGAAGAAGAATTAAAGAAAAAATTAGAAGAATTAAAAGATAAACTTAAAGATAAAAAAGAAGATAAAGAAAAACTTGAAAAGGAATTAAAAGAGTTAAAAGAAAAATTAAAAGAGAAAAAAGAGAAAAGAAAAAAAGCTTTAGAAGAGACTCAAAAGAAATTTAAAGGGTATCAAAGGCAAGTTGAATCTGCAGGTGGAGTAACTCATGGTGCACAAGCTAAAAATAAAGGGGGAGCTGGGAAACAAGCCTGGAGTGAGGCTAGCAAATTAGGCTTATTAGATAGAAGTTATTCTACTGATACTGATACTAGTGATATGTCAAGTGGAATAATAGAGGGCGCACTTCAAAAGATTGAAGAAGAACTTAAAGAGATTGAAGAAGAGTCTAAAGGTTTAGAGCAAAAAAAGAATAAAAATGGTTTTTGAAAACATAAATTATGAAAAACAAGACTAGTTGTTAGTCTTGTTTTTATTTGTATTAACGTATTAATTAAAAAGAAAAGATATAAATGTAAAATCCAATTCATGGCTAAACAGATAAAATCTGTAAAGTTGTGAAAATCAAAATACAAACATTATAAGCATAGTAGTTAATAGACATAAGTAAGTTACTAGTTATTGTTAATAATTTGTTAACTTATTGTATTATTTAGAGTAACAATTTGTTAATTTTATTGCTTTAGGGGAATTTTTTTGAAAAAAAATAAAAGGCCTTTTGATGATTATGTTGCATATTTTAGAGAAGGCTCATTAAATGATAGAGAAATAGCAGTTAAACTAGGGGTTTCTAGAGTAAATGTATGGAGAATGCGACAAAAATGGGAGAGTGGAGAGACTTCTGATAATGGGGATTCTAGAGTAACAATTAGTGAAGATACTTTTGAACACCTTGTAGCACAAACCTTTAGATCAGAAGTTAAAGCTAAAAAAGTTAAAGGTGAATTAGACTTAGAGCGCTCTAATTTAGAATTAGGATTTATACGCGCATTCAAGCAATATTCTAGTATTGAGCTTGCTAGTATGATTTCAAAAATAGAAGATTTAAGATATGAAATTGAATCTTTAAATAAAAAAAGTGAAAAAGGTATTAATGAAAAAATTAACTCTTTAAAAGTTGAGCTTAATGAACTTATAAAAGAGTGTTCAATAAGAGAAATGGAGCTTTACTATGAATGTATGAAAAGACTTGCTGCTGCTCATGAAGTTGAGAGTAAAAGTAGCTACAAAAGTAGTAAAGGATACAAGTGAACTTATATCAAACAAAACTTTTTACAACACTTCAAAAGCAATACAAAAATCAGTTTGGAGTTGACATATCACAATTTGTTAAGCCAACAAACTCTTCAATTAATTTTGATCAATTTGAAGAAAAACATTTAACCGAAAAGCAAAAGAATGTTATCAAAAGCATTCAAAAGAACAATGAAAAGAAGATTATACTTAGTGGTGGTATAGCTAGTGGTAAAACTTATCTTTCATGTTATCTTTTTATTAAAAGTTTACTTTCCAATAAAAAGTTATACTCCAGTGATACTAATAATTTCATTATTGGCAATTCTCAACGTTCACTTGAAGTCAATGTTTTGGGTCAATTTGAAAAGTTGTGCAAACTTCTTGATATTTCTTATATTCCAAAGAATACAAATAATTCATATATACTGATTGATTCACTTCGTATTAATTTGTATGGGGGGGATAAGGCAAGTGATTTTGAAAGGTTTAGAGGTAGTAATTCGGCACTTATTTTTGTAAATGAGGCTACTACTTTACATAAGCAAACTTTAGAAGAAGTGCTAAAAAGACTTAGGTGTGGTCAAGAAACTATTATTTTTGACACCAATCCTGATAATCCAGAACATTATTTTAAAACTGATTATATTGACAATATACATACTTTCACAACGTATAATTTTACAACTTATGATAATGTACTTCTTAGTAAAGGATTTATAGAAACTCAAGAGAAACTTTATAAAGATATACCAACATATAAGGCAAGGGTTTTGCTAGGAGAATGGATAGCGAGCATTGATTCAATTTTTACACAAATTAATATTACTCAAGATTATGTGTTTAGCAGCCCTATAGCATATCTAGACCCAGCATTTAGTGTTGGTGGGGATAATACTGCTTTATGTGTTATGGAGAGAGTTGATGATAAGTATTATGCTTTTGTATTTCAAGACCAAAGACCAGCGAATGAGCCTTATATTATGAATATGGTCAAGACTGTATTAGAGAATTTCAATGTAAATACACTTTACTTAGAAGATAGAGATAATACTAAAGGTGCTGGTGCGCTAACTCGTGAATATATGACTCTTAGGAACAACATGAGTCACAATTTTAGAATTGTGCCGATTAAACCAAAGTCCAATAAATTTAGTAGAATAACATCGTTAATTACACCGTTTACTTACAAGAAACTTTACATTGCAAAATACAGCAGTTCTTCTGTATTTAATGATATTTACGCTTATAAAGGGGATAACAAAACTCATGATGATGCACTTGACGCAATATCCGCTGCATATTTGATATTGTCTTTAGGATATAGAGATAGAAGTGTTCACTTTGGCAATCAAAGATTTTTGTAA
>NC_012166.1 GCF_000170955.2 Borreliella valaisiana VS116
ATATGAGTTGCAGCCAAAGCATTTGTTTTTTAGAAGATACACTCATTTATAAGTTTCCTTCTACCAATTCTTTTATCGTCCTTATTCTATTTGGAGGAAAACTAGTAAGCTTTTCTATTTTAATATTCTGAGGTACAACACTAAAAAATTCCTAAAAACGCCTATAACATTATTTATTTTAGTATTATTAATAATAAGTTTTAGTTTTTCAAGACCAGATTTAAATAGGGTTTATTTAATTTCCTTAATTTCAATATAGCCTACTATACTTTCATTTGTTTTATAATACATAATAATGCGATTCAATCTCCTATTTTTACTTCACTTTGCCTCATGTTGAGTACTAATACTTTAATTTTATTAAAGTATTAGTATGCTTAGTTTTTACATCTTGTGGGGGATTTTCAAGATTATCTATATTTTTTTTAAAATAAAGACCCTTTATTATTCATTTTTATGAATATAAAAAATATGTGGCTTAATTATCAGTAAACTATATTTTAATTTTTAAATATAGTTTATCTAAAATAGATGTTTTTATTATTCTAAAAATTAAATTAAAGATCTTAAAGAGCTTAAATATTCATATATTTTTTCGCCCATTCGACTTAAAACTCTTTCTTGGTCATTATTTAGTAGCAACACTTATCATATTAATGATGATAACTATACAATAATGGGAATAAAGATTCCAATAGCTAAAATAATAGCATTTGAGTCAACCAAAGAGTTTGAAAAAAGATATGAAGTTAAAAATCTAAAGTTGATTTTTAAAGGCGTGAATTTTGATTTTGAGAAATATAGAACTGATGGTTTTGCTAAAATTACTTTGAAAGAAGTTTCAAAAGAGGATGGATATATTAATTCATATAATTTTGGGGTTTTTAATGATGCTTTAATAGATTTTTTTACTCTTTTTATAAAAAAAAGTAAATGTAATTATATGCTTGCCTATTTTACTATAATAGATAGGCAAACTAGTGAAAACAAAAGCTATGAAATTGTATTAGATCTAAAGCTATTTAATGATGTTGTTAAGCTAATATTTGACAAGTATCCAGATTTATCAAAAGAAAAATTAAAGCTTCCTATTGATTTGATGAATAATAAATAGCCTGGTGACATTTTTAATAAATAGATTTATTTTTAGAAAATACTAGAAGAACTTTAAGAATCAAAATAAAAAATTACAAAGAAAATAAAATACTGTAGAAGTTAATGGTATTGGGATGATTTAGAAAGATTAAAAAGTTATTTAAAAGAAATTAAAGGATAACTTGAAAATCCTAAAAAAGAAGAGATAACTTCTAAAGTTATAAAATGTGGAGTATTTAGCGTAGATTATCTTTAATAATATTTAATTAATTTTTAATACAAAAAAATATTATTAAAATATGTTATAAAAAAATATACTTTTTAAAAAAATAAATTTTTAGTTAATTAATATAAAAAACTATAAAAACTATTCTTATAAATTACCAATAATTTTTACTAAATTATATTCTTTTACCCCCATATATGTAGCACAAAAAGAATTACAAAATGTCACTAATATATGCTCTCTATAAATTCTCATACAGACTACAAACTTTTTATTTTTAATATCTTTAGCTTTAAAAAACAAATAAAATTATACATTGATGCATTTTTAAATCTATAAACAACACTGAAAAATGAAAATAAATTATTATAGACTGTTCTTGAATAAGGATGGTCCTTGTGTTTTAATTCGGGTCGTTTTAAGGTAAAATTAATTGATACCTTAGGTTTTAATGATTGATGAAAATCATATTTAAAAGTATTACCTAATATAGCAAAATTATTCCACAATTAAAATATCTCCCCCAAGGAGGATTTTATTTTTAAAATAACAGAAAATAGTGCACTTATTTTAATAGATATGCAAAATGATTTCTTATAATCGGGGGCTTTACCAGTACCTAATAGTAACGAAATAATTCCCTTGATCAACCAACTTCAAAATTATTTCAAAAACATTCTTGCTACCAAGGATTGGCATTGTAAAAATCATATAAGCTTTTTAAGCAACGAAAACGGAGGCATTTGGCCCATACACTGTGTCAAAAATACTTGGGGGATCAAAATTTCCTAACAGTCTAAATACAAAAAGAATAAAAAAAGTTTTTTTAAAAGGTAAAAGTCGATATTACGATAGTTATAGTGGCTTATATGATAATTATATAAAAACTAAACAAACAGGCCTTCATTTTTATCTAAAAAAAAATCAATCAATACATTATTTATAGCGGGATTGGCATTAGATTTTTGTGTAAAAGAAACCATATTTGATGCAATTAACTTAGGATTTCAAGTTTGTTTAATACTAGATGCCACAAAAAGCATAACAACCACTCCCGAATTAATAATTCAGGAACTTAAAAAGCTTAATGTATTAACTTGTTTTTCTAAGGACATCTTCTAAAGCCAAAGTAAGCTTAATCCAAAAAAGATGACCTAACAATATTTAAGCATTAAAAACAACTATTTACATAAAGATTTTTATTTTTATTTTTATTTTTATTGATAAACTTTACTTATCTAAAAATTTGCTTTATTATATAAGAATGTATAAAAACCAAATGAAGTTGAGGAGGCAAAAGTGGAAGTTAATAAATACCCACAAACAAAAAGTAAATATCAATACAAGCTTATTGCTTTAATTGCAACACTTGAATATGTCAACAAAACTAAAAAAAAATACTGCCAATCTGATATCCTTTATTGTTTTAATGGTAACCTAAAACGCAACGGACAAAAAGAAGTTTCAATCAAAACGCTTCGAAACTACTTCTATAAATTAGAAAAGCTTAACATTACTATTAATTACTACAGACATCTAGGTATTAATATGGGAACCGAAATCTACTATACTCTTAGACATTCTAAAAAAGACTGCTACAACATAATAAACCAATACTTCAGAGAGAAAAAGAAAGAAAGATTCCAAAAGCGAGTTAATTCATACATTAAAATAAATTATAGTAAAAAGGACAGTGTAAAAAATGGGGAATGTTTTAATAATAAATATAATAAAGAAGAAAAAGAAGAAAATAAAAAAGAAGTACAAATCAATAAACTAAAACTAAAAAAATATTCGCAAAAATGTAATTTTGGTGAAGATATTTCTTCCTTCATTATAAATCTTGGCTTAAGGAAAGAAGAATCCATAAGACTTTTCAAACTTATAAGCAAAGAAAAGTACTATTTCAAAAAAGAAACCAAAAATAATCCACAAAAGTCATTAAAACATAAAAGAAAAAATTTAATTTCAATTCTAAGAAAAATAAAAATAAACTTGATAAACGAAGGTTACGACAAAGAAAAAATTAAACTACAAATAAAAAACATATACCAAAAATACAAAAATAAACCCCATTTCATATTGGAAAAAAATAAATATAAAGACCTTAGTAAAATTATAGAAAAAATAAAAGAAAATACTAAAAAATTTGAAATTAAAAACAACAAAGATAATGTAAAAAATAACATTTACAGCATACTTTTAGATCAACTATATTGTAAAACCAACAAAATAAATTTGAAAGACAAAATTAAAGAATATTTAAATAAACAAAAAAACCTGGAATACAAAAAAATATTCAACAATCAGTACTATAATGAAATAACAAATCTAATAGAACAACAAAATAATGAAAAAACAACTGTTTTAATTAAGAGTTAAAGATGAAAAGCGTATTAGAAAAACTTAGAAACAAAAAAAAAGAAATAATAGGAGAAAGCAGAAAACCAGAAATTTTCATCAAAAAAGAAATTCTCAGAGGAAGAACAATATATCATACTAAAATGCTGATGGATCTATATAGATTTGAAATAAACAAATATAAAAAAAACAAATTTTTAATTCTTTTTAGAGAATTGTTTAATCAAAAAAAGTTAGAAGGACTCAATTTATTCTCCACAAGGGAAAATGACAAATTTCTGGGAATTTCCTATGGGTACAGGAAACCCATAAAGAACATTATTACAAGATACAAATTAAATGGTACTGTAAAATCATATACATTCTCCAAAGTATATTATATAGAATTCAAATTTAAAAAAGGTAGTGTATTCTGTTATTTAAGGAGTCTTGCCAGACTAATAAAGAAAGAAAAGATAAATAAAAAATATTTTCAAACATTTATCGATATGTTAAATAGATTAGAAAAAGAGGTATATGAATTCTATCAAAAAGAATTACCAAACGGGGGAATCATAAACAAATGGATGGAGAAAATACCAAAATAATTGCCATTGGCTCAATTAAAGGAGGCGTTGGCAAAAGCACAAGTGCCATTATATTTTCAACACTCCTATCTGAAAAATATAAAGTTCTTTTGATTGATGCTGATCCACAAGCATCAACCACCAGTTATTTTTCAGATCTTTTAGAAGAACAAGGGGTAGATGTTTCTAAAAAAAATATTTATGAAGTATTAACAGATAAAAAAGATATAAATTCTTCTACCTTTAGGCTAAACAATAATTTATACATATTGCCCAGTTACATATATTTATACCTTTTTTACGATGACAATATTCCCTTTAAAGAAACAAGATTAAAAGACAATTTAAAACTATTAAAATATAAATACGATTATATAATAATAGACACTAGTCCTAGCTTAGGAATTATTTTAACAAATGTACTAGTTGTAAGCCATTACATAATAATTCCAATGACTGCTCAAAAATGGTCAGTAGAAAGCTTGCAATTATTAGAATTTGCTCTAAGAAGATTAAAATTAAAAATACCGATTTTTCCAATGGTAACTAATTTTAAAAAAAATAATACTTATAAACACTTATTAGAGTTAATAAGTAAAGATGATAATTTTTTAGGAATCATTCATGAACGCGAAGACTTAAATAAAAGAATAGCAGAAAATGCTACTTTTGATTTAAACAAAGATTACATAAAAGAATATGAAATTACACTTAAAAAATTTTTCCAGTTATCGGAAAAATTTTTAACTTAATAACAAATAAGGAGATAAAATGGGTGTAAAATTCAAATATATGAATATAAAAATAAAAGATCGAATCAATACTACAAAAAATCAAAGTGAAAATGAAATTAGTTTTAACGAAGATAAAATTGAACGATTCCTCTTTTTAAAAGAAAGATTAGCGATAAACTTCCAAAAAGAAATTCATAATAAAATAGAAACAATGAAGATACTGAAGGAAATTAAAGATAAAGAATATTATAAATTAGACGGATACCAAAATTTTGAAATGTTTACTAGAAATTATAAAATAGCAAAAAGTCAAGCTTACGAATATTTAAGAATAGCAAATGCAATAGAAGAAGGATTAGTAAAAGAAAAAGATATAATTGAAAACGGAATACAAAATTCTTTGTTCCTTTTAAAGGATAAAGAAGGGATGAAAATTAAAAAATCCAACCGAAACTTTATTCGACCATTAAGATTTCAGTTTAAAACAGAAAATGCATACATATATTATAAGTCAAAGGCAAAATTTACTAGTTTTTTGTTAGAAAAATTACTTAAAGATAAAGAAGAATTGCTTAATGAAATTATGAAAGAGTATAAGAAATATAGAAAATATAAGTGAAATACGTTTGTAAATCAAAGATTATAAAAACGTTAATTCGCCAAAATTTAACATTTTGTTATACAAAAGTCTTAAGCATTGAAATTTTTTCTAAAAGCATTTTTTGATTAACGTTAGGAGATATTATATACTTATAATCTTTTTAAAAGAAAACATTCTACTTAATTAATATCCCGTATTATTTACCGAATGTGGATTTAAATATAAAAATAATAGACTTTCATTTTTTATTTAAAAATAATACCCAATATATTTTCTTTATAAAAAAAATCTTTAACGAATTCAAATACAATAAGGATCCCATTAATTTATTACTAAAATTTCTTTTTAATATTTAAAATTCTAAATTTATTAATAATGTAAAAAAATCATTTTGAAAGCCTATAGGAAAAAAATCTATTTATTAACAAAGAATTTCAACAATTATAAAAAATTCTAAAGGAAAGATTTTTAGAAAGAAACAAAAATATTAGAGAAATCATAGCTAAATTAATAAAGTTATCTTCAGACATTTTGATTAGATGATTCTTATTTAGTTTCTTAGTAATCTATATTTAACTCTAATTTATAAAAATTTGATATTACAAATTATAAAAAAATTATAATATCAAAGAAATTAATAAAGAATTAATTATATTGAAATAATTTTATTTTTTACTAAATACCAATATAGATTGGAATGAAAAATTGAAACTACTTTGAAATATATCATTGATTAATTTAAATATTTTTTAAAGGTTTTACATTTATATATTTAAAAATCCTTTCTACAAGATTTATAATAACTATTCTTTTATAATTTAATTATTAATATAAAATCACATAGGGCTTAAACATAAATACTCTTAATTTAAGAATATTTATCTTAAGCCCTATAAAATAGACATCGACCAAAGTTAAGGATGCTTATAGTTAATAGCACCGCTTGCTAATATTATACTTCATATATGTTGCTAAAATCAATATATTATTTGAAAATAATATACTTTTTAAACCCAACAATTCTATTTTTGTATACAAAATTATCCACATCGAATTTTAAAATTAGCCTCTAGAGATAGAAGGGGGGGAAATAGTTTATGATTTTTGCCATAATTGTATTATTGGTTACATTATAAATGTTTTTTTGTTAAAAAACATTTTGGTTGAGATAGCAAAATGGGTTTTGGTTTTATAAAATTATTAAAAGGTTATAATAATAATGAAAATATATAAAAATTCGATTTCTCTTTTTTAAATTTTTATCCTATTTATTTTTTCTTTAGAATAGTATAATGATAAAAGGTATAAAAGTGATAATATTATCAATTTTGTTTTTATTAATTTCCAATGTGTTTATTTTTTCTAATGAAGAATCTGAAGAAGTTGTTATTATAAATGAAAGTAATAGATCTGATTTAGGTCTAATTCTTAAATCAAATACTAAATTTGGATCCTTTGTTTTAGAGCATTATCATGCGGGAAACATAGATTTACATTTTAACATACAAATTATAAATAGTTCAGAGATTCTACTTAAAAAGATATATATTAATGGGGTTTCTATGATGGAGTATTTAACTAATACTTATTTTATTGATGGGATTAATCATTTTAATTTTGGCATGTATCTATTTTTTGAAGGTGAAAAAGTAAATATACTAAAAAAGTTGGCAGAAACAAATGGAATTGATGTATACATTGAATGTTTCGATGAGATAAATAATGAGAAAAAGGAATATTCTTTCAAGGTAAGTAGGGAAAACAGCATGCATTTTTATAGTGCATTTGATATGATTTTTCATCAATAGGATGGATTATTAATGAGTAGAATTTTATTTTACGGATTATTGTTAATCTGTGTTTTTTTAGGTTTCTTTTTCTTTTTTAAAAAAGAAAATAATGTTATTTATAATAAAATTATTCAAAAATCAGAAGATAAAGTCTTTACTGATGAGACTTATACATATCTTTTTAAAGATGGCAATTTGAAAGAGCTAGTTTTTATAAAATCGGAGTTTATGGATCCTAAGCTTGAGCATAAAAAGAATAGGAATATGACAGGTTATTTGATAGATGCTTATAGAGCTATGAATCCCAGCTACAATTTTGATTTTGTGATTCACGATAATAAAATTCTAGGTTTTAAAAGTATAATTTTTGAAGGATTTGAGGATGCTCAAGTTTCAAAGCATGAGAATAATTTACCAAGCGAGAAATGGCAACAATTAAAGGATTTTAACATTGGAGATCCAAATATTAATGAAAAATTTTTTCATTTAAAATTTCCTTTTACGGTAAAAAATACCTTGCGAGTTACCCTTTCTAAAGGGTTTTTTAATAAAATCAAAAGATTAAAACGATTAAAGGTTGTTTTAGTTTCTAATGAAGATAAAGAATATAAAATAGATATAAAAAATTTTTTACTAAAATATAATCTTTAATTTGAAATGAATTTTTTAAAAAATAGTATATTGCTTGTTAAGATTGAAACGTTTTTATAAAATTTTTTTCTATATAATAGAAGTGCAAAGTTTTTTAAATCAAGATGTAGGGTGTTTTAAAAAATAAATTTATTTATCCCTTTTTATCAATTCTTTAAACTTAGGCATTTTTTCTTTTATTTCTTTTTTTATTTCTATTTTATATTTTTCGTTTTTTTAAACAAGACTAAACTAAGTGTTAAATATTTCAAGAAATCTTCTGGAATCATCATTATGTTTCCTATTCTGATATAACATTCGAAAACCTCTAGTTTATATCTTAAATGGCTTTTTGTTATTTTATAATCAAATTTGTTTTTAAGGATTTCTTGAGCTTCAGAAACTTTGTAAAATAAACATCCTTCTATCATCCTCATAAAATAAATATAGATTAATTCATTAATAAAAAAAAAACTTCAATATACACCATATATATTTATATGGTGTATATTGTAAGGTGCAAATTTTATGGTTTTAATAGCTTTTCTATTTCTCTCCATTTTGGAAAAACTATTAATTTTAGTTAGGCACCCATTTTTAATGGTGCCTATGTTTTTAACAGTTATTAAATACAAGCTTTGCGCTGTGTGCAATTTTCATATCAAGCTTTAGATTTATTTATCTCCTGGAATGCCTTAAAGCATAAGTTTCAAATTCGGGAATAAAGTGAAAAATAGATCATAACCATTTATTTATAAATAATTTAAAATGTTTAATAAATTTCTATATTTTAAATAAGATGATATAATCAATTTATATAATTTTTAATAAGATGGTATAGAGAAAATAAAATGAAAATAAAAAATATGTACCACAAAATGGTATTTTTAACTATTTTAATTTTTATTTCGGCTTGTAACCAAGACAGTCAAAATAAAAAGGATAAAGATAAAGTATTGAACTATTCGGAAGGGGTTGATACTGTGTATTTACATTCAACCGCTAAGGTTGAGGTTGATTTTCATTCCGGATCACGGTTCTTGAACAGCATTGATTCTGCGCATCAAGCTCTTTACAAAGCTGATTTGTTAAGAAGTACTAAATTTTTCAATTACGGAACAATAGAAGACATAAGATTTAAGAATGGTATTGCTTCAAAACCACCTTCTTATATTTACTATACAAATGCTCCCAATAAAAGTACATTTTTTACAATAAGATTGCTTATATCCAGTCCTCAGGGTAATAACTTGGGACAGCTAGAAATAGTAGTAAGAGCGTATGATCTTGCTCCTCAAGGATTCTTAGTATACAGAGTTAACCATCACGAACTAGACGACCGTGGCTTGCGTAGACGACGATATTATAGATTTTTTGATTCTACGATAGAAAACATTTACGGAGCGGAGACCAGCAGTATAAAACTAAAAAATATCAGTAAATACTTAGATAGTGAAATGAATAAAACTGTAGTGGATAATTCGGCTAGAATCTCTAAATTTGCAAATACAGTTCTTAGTGCATTGCAAATGGAGCCCGACAGTGCTTCAGAAATTATGAATCCCTATTTTGCAGAGGCTGTGTCCGCGGTAGTTTTTTTAACTCTTGCTCCCTTATTAGACTATAGAATTGAAGAAGCGGTTTTTCAGCTAGTTAGAACCGACCATTTTTCAAAAACATTGTCAATTAATTCTTATTCAACAATGATGAAACAATGGGCAGGACTAAGTTACTGGGATTACATTGTACTCCATCCGGATGAAGATGTTAGACAACCTGGTAAACTGGCTATGCATCCCCAATGACCAATGTTTTATATGAATATAGTCAAGTATTAAATAATTACAATTAGTATATTGCTTTTGTAAAACGTTGAACAACTATTTTTAAATCAAATATTATAGAAATAGTTGTTCAAAAACAATCAATTTAACTTATATTAATGCTGAATAATTCCGAAATTACATTGAAGGAGTATTCAGCGCAAATTAGGGTACTTTTTGAAGCAGTTTTCAAATAATTTAAAATACAAATTTGGGAGATGATGAAACATGGAGATGGGAAGCATTTTTGTTATAAGGTTATTTGGAGAGACAAATTTTAAGATCTTATGAGAAAAAAAGAAACCCACGAAAAAGGGTTAGATAGTGAAGGGCTGTTAAAGCGTATAGCTTCTGGAAAGTTTTAATAGCGTAGAAAGAATCATTTGTACAGAATAAATAATCATTATAATAAGGGCTAAAATAAGGAATCATAAGAATAGTGTTGTTTATAAAAGGAAATGCAGAAAAGATTGGGATTTCTATGACCAAAATAATGTTATTAGAGATTTTTTTTAAATTCAAAATGCTAAAAAAAGTATCATTTTAAGATCTTAGTATTTTTCATAAAAAGATGATATGAATAGTGGGATAAGCAAAAGTGATTTTAGGGAGAAAATTTAAAAATGGATAACCTTAAAGGTTTTTTGTTATATAACTTTTGAAAAGAAAAAATAATAAGTTTCTATTAGAATTAATTATTTTTGATAGTATAAATAACATTTAATTCTTAAAATGAGCTTATTATTCACAATAAATCACTTTTTAAGCTTAATAATTTGTTTTGTGTATTGAAATAAGCAAGGCATTCAAATATAACATTTAATGAATTAAAAGGAATAGTAATGTGCCACTATGAAATTTATTTCCAAATTTATTAAATTCATAGATAAAGAATAATAAATATATGAGTCTTGGTAAGGCGCATAATTATGGACCAACCAACTTATATGAGATAGTAATAAATTAAGGACATTTATATGAATGAAAAAATAGAAAAGAATTATCTTTTAATTGAAAATAGTAGTTCACCTAATAAATTAGGGTAAAAATCTAGCAATATGTAATGATTTAACTAAAAATATGCAGAATGATCCACCTATAATTTCCATGAAATTTAGGTGGAGATGAATTTGTTAATAAATCATATACTTTTGCATAAAAAATTCTAAATTCCAAGTACTCATTAACTAAAGAAGATTTTAGCATTTTGCTTGGTGATTGTTCTTGAAAAGATTAATGAAGAGCTTAAAATTTTGGATAATAAAAAATAAAGGAAGACAAAACAATAACAAGGCAACCAATGCGAGGAATATCTGATATAGTTAATAATGAAAATAATTATGATGATTATAAAAAATTTATAAGACAAGCTTCTATAAATTCTGCAAAAACAGCAGTAAAATTAATAAAAAAGATATTAAAGAAGATATTAACAATATTTCCTGTATTAATGAAGAATTTGGGTCAAGAAGCGAAATAAAAGAAGGAGAAGTTTGGGGGAGGACTAGCAGGAGGTGTTACATGGATAAAACCTAATAATTTAAGTGCTATAAAAGACAGATATAATAATTTAATTGTAGATCTTAAAGAGCTTAAATATTCATATATTTTTTCGCCCATTCGACTTAAAACTCTTTCTTGGTCATTATTTGGTAGCAACACTTATCATATTAATGATGATAACTATACAATAATGGGAATAAAGGTTCCAATAGCTAAAATAATAGCATTTGAGTCAACCAAAGAGTTTGAAAAAAGATATGAAGTTAAAAATCTAAAGTTGATTTTTAAAGGTGTGAATTTTGATTTTTAGAAATATAGAACTGATGGTTTTGCTAAAATTACTTTGAAAGAAGTTTCAAAAGAGGATGGATATATTAATTCATATAATTTTGGGGTTTTTAATGATGCTTTAACAGATTTTTTTACTCTTTTTATAAAAAAGAGTAAATGTAATTATATGCTTGCCTATCTTACTATAATAGATAAGCAAACTAGTGAAAACAAAACCTATGAAATTGTATTAGATCTAAAGCTATTTAATGATGTTGTTAATCTAATATTTGACAAGTATCCAGATTTATCAAAAGAAAAATTAAAGCTTCCTATTGATTTGATGAATAATAAATAGCCTGGTGACATTTTTAATAAATAGATTTATTTTTAGAAAATACTAGAAGAACTTTAAGAATCAAAATAAAAAATGACAAAGAAAATAAAATACTGTAGAAGTTAATGGTATTGGGATGATTTAGAAAGATTAAAAAGTTATTTAAAAGAAATTAAAGGATAACTTGAAAATCCTAAAAAAGAAGAGATAACTTCTAAAGTTATAAAATGTGGGGTATTTAGCGTATATTATCTTTAATAATATTTAATTAATTTTTAATAAAAAAAATTCAAAAAAATATTATTAAAACATGTTATAAAAAATATACTTTTTAAAAAAATAAATTTCTAGTTAATTAATATAAAAAACTATAAAAACTATTCTTATAAATTACCAATAATTTTTACTAAATTATATTCTTTTACCCCCACATATGTAGCACAAAAAGAATTACAAAATGTCACTAATATATGCTCTCTATAAATTCCCATACAGACTACAAACTTTTTATTTTTAATATCTTTAGCTTTAAAAAACAAATAAAATTATACATTGCTGCATTTTTAAATCTATAAACAACACTGAAAAATGAAAATAAATCATTATAGACTGTTCTTGAGTAAGTATGGTCCTTGTGTTTTAATTCGGGTCGTTTTAAGGTAAAATTAATTGATACCTTAGGTTTTAATGATTGATGAAAATCATATTTAAAAGTATTACCTAATATAGCAAAATTATTCCACAATTAAAATATCTCCCCAAGGAGGATTTTATTTTTAAAATAACAGAAAATAGTGCACTTATTTTAATAGATATACAAAATGATTTCTTAGAATCGGGGGCTTTACCAGTACCTAATAGTAACGAAATAATTCCCTTGATCAACCAACTTCAAAATTATTTCAAAAACATTCTTGCTACCAAGGATTGGCATTGTAAAAATCATGTAAGCTTTTTAAGCAACGAAAACGGAGGCATTTGGCCCATACACTGTGTCAAAAATACTTGGGGATCAAAATTTCCTAACAGTCTAAATACAAAAAGAATAAAAAAAGTTTTTTTAAAAGGTAAAAGTCGATATTACGATAGTTATAGTGGCTTCTATGATAATTATATAAAAACTAAACAAACAGGCCTTCATTTTTATCTAAAAAAAAAATCAATCAATACATTATTTATAGCGGGATTGGCATTAGATTTTTGTGTAAAAGAAACCATATTTGATGCAATTAACTTAGGATTTCAAGTTTGTCTAATACTAGATGCCACAAAAAGCATAACAACCACTCCCGAATTAATAATTCAGGAACTTAAAAAGCTTAATATATTAACTTGTTTTTCTAAGGATATCTTCGAAAGCCAAAGTAAGCTTAATCCAAAAAAGATGACCTAACAATATTTAAGCATTAAAAACAACTATTTACATAAAGATTTTTATTTTTATTGATAAACTTTACTTATCTAAAAATTTGCTTTATTATATAAGAATGTATAAAAACCAGCTGAAGTTGAGGAGGCAAAAGTGAAAGTTAATAAATACCCACAAACAAAAAGTAAATATCAATACAAGCTTATTGCTTTAATTGCAACACTTGAATATGTCAACAAAACTAAAAAAAAATACTGCCAATCTGATATCCTTTATTGTTTTAATGGTAACCTAAAGCGCAACGGACAAAAAGAAGTTTCAATCAAAACGCTTCGAAACTACTTCTATACATTAGAAAAGCTTAACATTACTATTAATTACTACAGACATCTAGGTATTAATATGGGAACCGAAATCTACTATACTCTTAGACATTCTAAAAAAGACTGCTACAACATAATAAACCAATACTTCAGAGAGAAAAAGAAAGAAAGATTCCAAAAGCGAGTTAATTCATACATTAAAATAAATTATAGTAAAAAGGACAGTGTAAAAAATGGGGAATGTTTTAATAATAAATATAATAAAGAAGAAAAAGAAGAAAATAAAAAAGAAGTACAAATCAATAAACTAAAACTAAAAAAATATTCGCAAAAATGTAATTTTGGTGAAGATATTTCTTCCTTCATTATAAATCTTGGCTTAAGGAAAGAAGAATCCATAAGACTTTTCAAACTTATAAGCAAAGAAAAGTACTATTTCAAAAAAGAAACCAAAAATAATCCACAAAAGTCATTAAAACATAAAAGAAAAAATTTAATTTCAACTCTAAGAAAAATAAAAATAAATTTGATAAACGAAGGTTACGACAAAGAAAAAATTAAACTACAAATAAAAAACATATATCAAAAATACAAAAATAAACCCCATTTCATATTGGAAAAAAATAAATATAAAGACCTTAGTAAAATTATAGAAAAAATAAAAGAAAATACTAAAAAATTTGAAATTAAAAACAACAAAGATAATGTAAAAAATAACATTTACAGCATACTTTTAGATCAACTATATTGTAAAACCAACAAAATAAATTTGAAAGACAAAATTAAAGAATATTTAAATAAACAAAAAAACCTGGAATACAAAAAAATATTCAACAATCAGTACTATAATGAAATAACAAATCTAATAGAACAACAAAATAATGAAAAAACAACTGTTTTAATTAAGAGTTAAAGATGAAAAGCGTATTAGAAAAACTTAGAAACAAAAAAAAAGAAATAATAGGAGAAAGCAGAAAACCAGAAATTTTCATTAAAAAAGAAATTCTCAGAGGAAGAACAATATATCATACTAAAATGCTGATGGATCTATATAGATTTGAAATAAACAAATATAAAAAAAACAAATTTTTAATTCTTTTTAGAGAATTGTTTAATCAAAAAAAGTTAGAAGGACTCAATTTATTCTCCACAAGGGAAAATGACAAATTTCTGGGAATTTCCTATGGGTACAGGAAACCCATAAAGAACATTATTACAAGATACAAATTAAATGGTACTGTAAAATCATATACATTCTCCAAAGTATATTATATAGAATTCAAATTTAAAAAAGGTAGTGTATTCTGTTATTTAAGGAGTCTTGCCAGACTAATAAAGAAAGAAAAGATAAATAAAAAATATTTTCAAACATTTATCGATATGTTAAATAGATTAGAAAAAGAGGTATATGAATTCTATCAAAAAGAATTACCAAACGGAGGAATCATAAACAAATGGATGGAGAAAATACCAAAATAATTGCCATTGGCTCAATTAAAGGAGGCGTCGGCAAAAGCACAAGTGCCATTATATTTTCAACACTCCTATCTGAAAAATATAAAGTTCTTTTGATTGATGCTGATCCACAAGCATCAACCACCAGTTATTTTTCAGATCTTTTAGAAGAACAAGGGGTAGATGTTCCTAAAAAAAATATTTATGAAGTATTAACAGATAAAAAAGATATAAATTCTTCTACCTTTAGGCTAAACAATAATTTATACATATTGCCCAGTTACATATATTTATACCTTTTTTACGATGACAACATTCCCTTTAAAGAAACAAGATTAAAAGACAATTTAAAACTATTAAAATATAAATACGATTATATAATAATAGACACTAGTCCTAGCTTAGGGATTATTTTAACAAATGTACTAGTTGTAAGCCACTACATAATAATTCCAATGACTGCTCAAAAATGGTCAGTAGAAAGCTTGCAATTATTAGAATTTGCTCTAAGAAGATTAAAATTAAAAATACCGATTTTTCCAATGGTAACTAATTTTAAGAAAAATAATACTTATAAACACTTATTAGAGTTAATAAGTAAAGATGATAATTTTTTAGGACTCATTCATGAACGCGAAGACTTAAATAAAAGAATAGCAGAAAATGATACTTTTGATTTAAACAAAGATTACATAAAAGAATATGAAATTACACTTAAAAAATTTTTCCAGTTATCGGAAAAATTTTTAACTTAATAACAAATAAGGAGATAAAATGGGTGTAAAATTCAAATATATGAATATAAAAATAAAAGATCGAATCAATACTACAAAAAATCAAAGTAAAAACGAAATTAGTTTTAACGAAGATAAAATTGAACGATTTCTCTTTTTAAAAGAAAGATTAGCGATAAACTTCCAAAAAGAAATTCATAATAAAATAGAAACAATGAAGATACTGAAGGAAATTAAAGATAAAGAATATTATAAATTAGACGGATACCAAAATTTTGAAATGTTTACTAGGAATTATAAAATAGCAAAAAGTCAAGCTTACGAATATTTAAGAATAGCAAATGCAATAGAAGAAGGATTAGTAAAAGAAAAAGATATAATTGAAAACGGAATACAAAATTCTTTATTCCTTTTAAAGGATAAAGAAGGGATAAAAATTAAAAAATCCAACCGAAACTTTATTCGACCATTAAGATTTCAGCTTAAAACAGAAAATGCATACATATATTATAAGTCAAAGGCAAAATTTACTAGTTTTTTGTTAGAAAAATTACTTAAAGATAAAAAAGAATTGCTTAATGAAATTATGAAAGAGTATAAGAAATATAGAAAATATAAGTGAAATACATTTGTAAATCAAAGATTATAAAAACGTTAATTCGCCAAAATTTATCATTTTGTTATACAAAAGTCTTGAGCATTGAAATATTTTCTAAAAGCATTTTTTGATTATCGTTAGGAGATATTATATACTTATAATTTTTTTAAAAGAAAACATTCTACTTAATTATTATCCTGTATTATTTACCGAATGTGGATTTAAATATAAAAATAATAGACTTTCATTTTCTATTTTAAAATAATACCCAATATATTTTCTTTATAGAAAAAATCTTTAACGAATTCAAATGCGATAAGGACTCTATTAATTTATTACTAAAATTTCTTTTTAATATTTAAAATTCTAAATCTATTAATAATGTAAAAAATCATTTTGAAAGCCTATAGGAAAAAAATCTATTTATTAACAAAGAATTTCAACAATTAGAAAAAATTCTAAAGGAAAGATTTTTAGAAAGAAACAAAAGTATTAGAGGAATCAAAGCTAAATTAATAAGGTTATCTTCAGACATTTTGATTAGATGATTCTTATTTAGTTTCTTAGCGATCTATATTTAAATCTAATTTATAAAAATTTGATATTACAAATTATAAAAAAATTATAATATCAAAGAAATTAATAAAGAATTAATTATATTGAAATAATTTTATTTTTTACTAAATACCAATATAGATTGGAATGAAAAATTGAAACTACTTCGAAATATATCATTGATTAATTTAAATATTTTTTAAAGGTTTTACATTTATATATTTAAAAATCCTTTCTACAAGATTTATAATAACTATTCTTTTATAATTTAATTATTAATATAAAATCACATAGGGCTTAACCATAAATATTCTTAATTTAAGAATATTTATCTTAAGCCCTATAAAATAGACATCGACCAAAGTTAAGGATGCTTATAGTTAATAGCACCACTTGCTAATATTATACTTCATATATGTTGCTAAAATCAATATATTATTTGAAAATAATATACTTTTTAAACCCAACAATTCTATTTTTGTATACAAAATTATCCACATCGAATTTTAAAATTAGCCTCTAGAGATAGAAGGGGGGAGATAGTTTATGATTTTTGCCATAATTGTATTATTGGTTACAATATAAATGTTTTTTTGTTAAAAAACATTTTGGTTGAGATAGCAAAATGGGTTTTGGTTTTATAAAATTATTAAAAGGTTATAATAATAATGAAAATATATAAAAATTCGATTTCTCTTTTTTAAATTTTTATCCTATTTATTTTTTCTTTAGAATAGTATAATGATAAAAGGTATCAAAGTGATAATATTATCAATTTTGTTTTTATTAATTTCCAATGTGTTTATTTTTTCTAATGAAGAATCTGAAGAAGTTGTTATTATAAATGAAAGTAATAGATCTGATTTAGGTCTAATTCTTAAATCAAATACTAAATTTGGATCCTTTGTTTTAGAGAGCATTATCATGCGGGAAACATAGATTTACATTTTAACATACAAATTATAAATAGTTCAGAGATTCTACTTAAAAAGATATATATTAATGGGGTTTCTATGATGGAGTATCTAACTAATACTTACTTTATTGATGGGATTAATCATTTTAATTTTGGCATGTATCTATTTTTTGAAGGTGAAAAAGTAAATATACTAAAAAAGTTGGCAGAAACAAATGGAATTGATGTATACATTGAATGTTTCGATGAGATAAATAATGAGAAAAAGGAATATTCTTTCAAGGTAAGTAGGGAAAACAGCATGCATTTTTATAGTGCATTTGATATGATTTTTCATCAATAGGATGGATTATTAATGAGTAGAATTTTATTTTACGGATTATTGTTAATCTGTGTTTTTTTAGGTTTCTTTTTCTTTTTTAAAAAAGAAAATAATGTTATTTATAATAAAATTATTCAAAAATCAGAAGATAAAGTCTTTACTGATGAGACTTATACATATCTTTTTAAAGATGGCAATTTGAAAGAGCTGGTTTTTATAAAATCGGAGTTTATGGATCCTAAGCTTGAGCATAAAAAGAATAGGAATATGACAGGTTATTTGATAGATGCTTATAGAGCTATGAATCCCAGCTACAATTTTGATTTTGCGGTTCACGATAATAAAATTCTAGGTTTTAAAAGTGTAATTTTTGAAGGATTTGGGGATGCTCAAGTTTCAAGGCATGAGAATAATTTACCAAGCGAGAAATGGCAACAATTAAAGGATTTTAACATTGGAGATCCAAATATTAATGAAAAATTTTTTCATTTAAAATTTCCTTTTACGGTAAAAAATACCTTGCGAGTTACCCTTTCTAAAGGATTTTTTAATAAAATCAAAAGATTAAAACGATTAAAGATTGTTTTAGTTTCTAATGAAGATAAAGAATATAAAATAGATATAAAAAATTTTTTACTAAAATATAATCTTTAATTTGAAATGAATTTTTTAAAAAATAGTATATTGCTTGTTAAGATTGAAACGTTTTTATAAAATTTTTTTCTATATAATAGAAGTGCAAAGTTTTTTAAATCAAGATGTAAGTTTTAAAAAATAAATTTATTTATCCCTTTTTATCAATTCTTTAAACTTAGGCATTTTTTCTTTTATTTCTTTTTTTATTTCTATTTTATATTTTTCGTTTTTTTTAAACAAGACTAAACTAAGTGTTAAATATTTCAAGAAATCTTCTGGAATCATCATTATGTTTCCTATTCTGATATAACATTCGAAAACCTCTAGTTTATATCTTAAATGGCTTTTTGTTATTTTATAATCAAATTTGTTTTTAAGGATTTCTTGAGCTTCAGAAACTTTGTAAAATAAACATCCTTCTATCATTCTCATAAAATAAATATAGATTAATTCATTAATAAAAAAACTTCAATATACACCATATATATTTATATGGTGTATATTGTAAGGTACAAATTTTATGGTTTTAATAGCTTTTCTATTTCTCTCCATTTTGGAAAAGCTATTAATTTTGGTTAGGCACCCATTTTTAATGGTGCCTATGTTTTTAACAGTTATTAAATACAAGCTTTGCGCTGTGTGCAATTTTCATATCAAGCTTTAGATTTATTTATCTTCTGGAATGCCTTAAAGCATAAGTTTCAAATTCGGGAATAAAGTGAAAAATAGATCATAATCATTTATTTATAAATAATTTAAAATGTTTAATAAATTGCTATATTTTTAATAATATAATATAATCAATTTATATAATTTTTAATAAGATGATATGGAGGAAATAAAATGAAAATAAAAAATATGTACCAAAAAATGGTATTTTTAACTATTTTAATTTTTATTTCGGCTTGTAACCAAGACAGTCAAAATAAAAAGGATAAAGATAAAGTATTGAACTATTCGGAAGGGGTTGATACTGTGTATTTACATTCAACCGCTAAGGTTGAGGTTGATTTTCATTCCGGATCACGGTTCTTGGACAGCATTGATTCTGCGCATCAAGCTCTTTACAAAGCTGATTTGTTAAGAAGTACTAAATTTTTCAATTACGGAACAATAGAAGACATAAGATTTAAGAATGGTATTGCTTCAAAACCACCTTCTTATATTTACTATACAAATGCTTCCAATAAAAGTACATTTTTTACAATAGGATTGCTTATATCCAGTCCTCAGGGTAATAACTTGGGACAGCTAGAAATAGTGGTAAGAGCGTATGATCTTGCTCCTCAAGGATTCTTAGTATACAGAGTTAACCATCACGAACGAGACGACCGTGGCTTGCGTAGACGACGATATTATAGATTTTTTGATTCTACGATAGAAAACATTTATGGAGCGGAGACCAGCAGTATAAAACTAAAAAATATCAGTAAATACTTAGATAGTGAAATGAATAGAACTGTAGTGGATAATTCGGCTAGAATCTCTAAATTTGCAAATACAGTTCTTAGTGCATTGCAAATGGAGCCCGACAGTGCTTCAGAAATTATGAATCCCTATTTCGCAGAGGCTGTGTCCGCGGTAGTTTTTTTAACTCTTGCTCCCTTATTAGACTATAGAATTGAAGAAGCAGTTTTTCAGCTAGTTAGAACCGACCATTTTTCAAAAACATTGTCAATTAATTCTTATTCAACAATGATGAAACAATGGGCAGGACTAAGTTACTGGGATTACATTGTACTCCATCCAGATGAAGATGTTAGACAACCTGGTAAACTGGCTATGCATCCCCAATGGCCAATGGTTTACATGAATATAGTCAAATATTAAATAATTACAATTTACAATTAGTATATTGCTTTTGTAAAGCGTTGAACAACTATTTTTAAATCAAATACTATAGAAATAGTTGTTCAAAAACAATCAATTTAATTTATATTAATGCTGAATAATTCCTAAATTACATTGAAGGAGTATTCAGCGCAAATTAGAGTACTTTTTGAAGCAGTTTTCAAATAATTTAAAATACAAATTTGTGAGATGATGAAACATGGAAATGGGAGGCATTGTTGTTATAAAGTTATTTGGAGAGACAAATTTTAAGATCTTATGAGAAAAAAAGAAACCCACGAAAAAGGGTTAGATAGTGAAGGGCTGTTAAAGCGTATAGCTTCTGAGGAGTTTTAATAGCGTAGAAAGAATCATTTGTACGGAATAAATAATCATAATAATAAGGCTTAAAATAAGGAATCATAAGAATAGTGTTGTAGATTTTTTTAAATTCAAAATGCTAAAAAAAGTATCATTTTAAGATCTTAGTTTTTTTAATAAAAAGATAATATGAATAAATAGTATAAGCAAAAGTGATTTTAGGGAAAAAATTTAAAAATGGATAACCTTAAAGGTTTTTTGTTATATAACTTTTGAAAAGAAAAAAAGAATAAGTCTTGATTATTTTTGATAGTATGAATAACATTTAATTCTTAAAATGGGCTTATTATTCACAATAAATCACTTTTTAAGCTTAATAATTTGTTTTGTGTATTGAAATAAGCAAGGCATTCAAATATAACATTTAATGAATTAAAAGGAATAGTAATGTGCCACTATGAAATTTATTTCCAAATTTATTAAATTCATAGATAAAGAATAATAAATATATGAATCTTGGTAAGGCGAATAATTATGGACCAACCAACTTATATGAGATAGTAATAAATTAAGGACATTTATATGAATGAAAAAATAGAAAAGAATTGTCTTTTAATTGAAAATAGTAGTTCACCTAATAAATCATATACTTTTGCATAAGAAATTCTAAATTCCAAGTACTCATTAACTAAAGAAGATTTTAGCATTTTGCTTGGTGATTGTTCTTGAAAAGATTAATGAAGAGCTTAAAATTTTGGATAATAAAAAATAAAGGAAGACGAAACAATAACAAGGAAACCAATGCGAGGAATATCTGATATAGTTAATAATGAAAATAATTATGATGATTATAAAAAATTTATAAGACAAGCTTCTATAAATTCTGCAAAAACAGCAGTAAAATTGATTATAAAAAGATAAAATTAGTCATATCTATGACAATAGAGTTTACTAATTGATTCTTTACGTATATTTGATTATTAAAATTAGGAAAGGAAATTTATGTACAAAAAATGTTTTATTTCATTATTATATAAAATAACAGCCTTTTTATTAATATTGGGTTGTGATTTGCCAAATAAGACTTATCAAAACAAAATGAATGATATTTCCAATTTAGAGAAGAACTATATGAATGATTTAGATTATAAATGCTTAAATAAAAAAGAGTCTACAGAGGTTAAAGATTCTCAAAAATTAGATAATAATAATTACAAAAATCGTTCTTATTCTTCCAGAATATCTAATTTTTCAAATTCTAGTAGCAAAACTCGTACAGTCTGTAAGACAAGAGATTAATCTTACCAAAAAGGCAAAAAAATGCTTGATCGTTGATTTTTATTTTCAGAATGTCAATCGGTATTTATCTTAAACTTAAAGAGTAATATTATTTCAAATTTTGCTTACTTATTTTTATATTTTTCTAATTTTTCAATAAGTCGTTCTTTATTTTTTTTGTAAAAATCTTCAAAAATATAACCAGTAAACTTTGGATTCTTTTTGTAAAAATCAAATACTTCTTGTGTTTGTAATCTAATTTTAAAAGGTTTTATTAAATTTTCTCTAGACTTAACTTTTTTATATTTTATTAAATTAAGTAAAGTTTTATCAATTCCATTCTTTATAATATCAATTTCTTTAAGCTCTCCTTCAAAAATAAGTTGTGTTATTTTAATATACTTATATGCCTGAGTTCTAGCTATTTTAAAATTAAAAATAATTCTAAATCTTGCTAAAATAAATAGAAAAATGCAAAAAAGATAACACAAATTCTATTTAAAATGCATTTAGCAATAGCAATTCAATGCAAATAAAAATGCTAAAACTAACTACTATAAACTACTAGAATATTTTTCACTTATTTTTAATTCAAATAAATTAAAATCTTATTATCTCTATTTTCAAAATGTCATTGATTATTCATTATTCATCAATAGGAAGCATTAATTTCTCACTTGATAAATTTGAATATTTAGCAAGCATCAGCTTAATCGTATTATAAAACAGCTTTGAATTTAATACTAAAATTTCATAGGCTTTCTCTTCATTAGTTTGTTTATCTTTTATAGTAAGATTTGCAAGCATATTATTACATTTATTCTTCTTATAACAAAGTCCAAAAGCTTTGTTAGGTCATCATAAAAACCCCAAAATTATATAAATTAATGTATCAGCAGGGGGCTCTTTTGAAGTCTCTTTTAAACTAATTTTAACAACGCCAACCTATGTTGCTCAAAATCAATATTTAATCCTTCAAAAATTAATTTTGGGCTTTTAACTTCATATTTTTCTTCAAACTCTTTAGTTGGCTCAAATGCTATTATTTTGGATATTGGCACACTATTCTTAAATATTTTATACTTATCTATCATTAATATAATAAGTATAGTTAAACCACAATGACAAAGTTTTAAATCGAATAGGTAAAAAATATAAGAATACTTAACCCCATCTAAGATCTTGGATTAAATATCTTTTATAGCTCTTAAAAACCAGATTTTACCCACTCAATATACCCTCCTATAAATAATTACCAAACTTCTTATTCTTTTATTTCGTTTAACCTAGATTCTTAATCAACACAATAAATATTGTCATTATTTTCCTTAATATTTTTCTACTATATTCTTCAATTAGATCGAACTTCTAAATTTCGGCTTTGACTTTTTTAAAGGTTTTGATACTAAAAAACAAAAATAAAAAAATGCTATGCTATCAAAAAAAATATATTTTAAATGCTTAAGCCTTTTTTCATAAAATTCTTTTTACTTTAAGTAATTTTTAAAGCCCTCCTAATCACCTTAATCTCAAAAATTCATAAAATTTTTTTACTATATCAATATAAGAATTTATAGCAAAAATACTAAATCGCCGCACATATTAACAAAACTAATTATAAGCCTTTTTAAAGGCAGCATCATAATAATTATGTAAAAAAATCTTGATAAGGATTTTCCAGAAAATGTTGTAGTAGACAATAAGCATCCCATTATTGCCATATAAGCTTAACTAAATACTATCAAAAAAGAAGATATTAAATAGCTACAAAATTCTTAAAAAGCCCTAAACCCAAGCATAATCAATTTAATCGCTTTATGCCTGTCTTATCTAATGAATCACTAGAATCAACTCATCAAAACTCCTCACTTTCCTCTAATATCATTATGGTTATCTTTTTTTTAAAAAAAATCATATATGTATTAATTCTCAGCTTATCTTTCCTATACATTAGATTAAAAAATAGATACACAAACAACCGTGCTATTTTCGCTTCAACAAAATACCTATCAAAAAACAATATTTTACTTTCCTTATACAGGATAAAAAGATATAATATATTTGATATGTAAAATCGCTTTAATTTTTATTTAAACTTAATAAATAAATTGGAGAGAAAATAAAAAAAATGATAAAAGGCAATACGTTTATTTTAATATTGGTAACAACAATGTTTGTATCATGTAAATTCTATAGAAATGGTGATGCAAATAAACAAAATGCATCTTTAAGTGATGCCACTGGGGATATTGGCAATATAGGCTTAGGCATTTTACAAGACGAAAACAAAAAAGGTAATATTACTAGTAAGGTTGCTTTGGCTAAAGTTATAGGGCATGCTAGTAGTAGTGAGCTTAAGTTTAATGATGATCCTAATTCTAGTTTTAGTGAATACTACCAAGAAAAGACTACTGGCAAATTAACCGAAGAAGATGTGGATAAGCTTAAGGTCTTTTTTGACAAAACTATAACATATCAAGGGGTGCTAGATTCTATTTATAACCAAAATATACGCTATTATAATACTATTGCAACTTATTCTGGTTGTGCTGATTATAGTATTGGGTGTTTTAGCAAAGCCCCTTCTGAAAAGCGTAGCCAAGCTCTTGCTTATCTAGAAAATAATAATCTAGATAAAACGTATTCTAGCCTTAACAAAATGCTAAAGGAAGCTGCGCATGATTATTGCCCAAACGCCCTAGACAATGCAATCAAGGAATATAAAGAGGTTATAATAAAAGCTAAGGGGGCTGAAAATAACATAAAAAAAATAAACGATTTTACAGGAGATGAAGGAAATAATAAGGAAGAAGGGAAAAAAAATGTAGATAACTTAAAAAAAGTTAGGGATATTCTTTCTGTTTTTAAAAAGACTATAGAATCAGCTAGTGTAGCTTATGCCGATGCTTTTGCTATTATAGTATCTAGTTTATCTTCTGCCGAATTTATTGAAGCTGTTAATGAATTTAAGGAAGCTGCTAAGAAGTATACTAATGGGAATAGGGGAGACCACGCTGTTGATGTTGTTGTGGGTGCTATTGCTGGCATGGCTTTTGATACATATTATGAAAATGGATTTAAAAGAGCAAAGATGTTTGCTAATAAGGCAACAGGTACAGAGGTAGACAAAATTATTGCTGCTATTGAGAAGCTAAGCGTTATTTATAAAACAGTTAAGCCTAAAAATAAAGATAAATAAATAAGTAATAAATGTAATAATTAAGAAAATATAGAGAATATTATTAGGCATTTCTATTACGCTTTTTGTATACAAAATTTATTTTGACTCTGTTTTATTTTTTATAGGATATAAATGGGTGTATAAAACTACAAAAATACTTAACAAAAGACACTCTAAAACCCTATTTATTTTTTCAAAGCCATCTTAAGCAAATTTATAAATAATAAACCTTCATGAAAGGTAGGAAAATATTTATTATATTTTTATATTTCAAATTTTTTTGCATTTTCACCACAAAAAAATATCTAAAAGATAGTGAAGATCTGTATAGCTTATTTTCTTCTAACATCTTCTTGAAGACGTCATTATCTTCAATATACGCAATAGAAAATACTCTTAAAATAAAAAGAATCGATTCTTCAAAAATGCTATCTAAAATAGATCTAGAAATCTTTTTACCTTTTGCTTTGAATTCTTTTTCATATATATTTTTTGCAATTCTAAATACTATGGAATCGTCGGGTCTCTCATATAGAATATTTTTTAGGTTTTTTTGAATTATCTCTTCTTCTTTGATTAGAACATCCTTTGTTAATTTTTGGGCGAATGCTATTGAAGTATTTTTTTCAAAATTTTTAGTTTTCATCATAGTATTTTACATTTTCATAAAAAAAATCATCATAGTATTTTAGAAAAAATTCATCACCCTCTTCCCACATACAATCCAAAAATTGCCCTAATATTCTATTATCAAAACTTAATTATTTTTGAATTCTCTGCATCAAAAATAATTAAGGTCATACAAAATAAAAGTAGCTATAGAAATAATATTATGATCATGTGTTTTACAATATCATTATTGTTTTCATTATAACTTTTTATAGGGAATTTAAATGATCTTTGAAATATTATCAATCCAAATAATAAGAAACTGTTGTAACAATCCTTAGTATTTATATTTGACAAGATTAATCTCTTGTTTTACAAACTGTTAGATATCAGACTTACTTAGATAAAAAGCATGCAAAACTCTCTTTATATAATCACATTAATTTAATTAAATTTACTGCTGTTTTTGAAGAATTTATAGAAGCTTTTCTTATAAACTTTTTATAATCATCATAATTATTCTCATTATTAACTATATCAGATATTTCTCGTATAATTATTATAAAAGGAATTTTGAAATTATATGCCACTTGAGCCATTGCAGCGCTTTCCATGTCTAATGCAATTAAATTTTGAAATTCTTCTGGAATTTCTTCTTAATAATTACTGGAGATCAATAAATTGATCTCCAGTAATTATTAAGCCCGTAACTAGAACAGATTTCGCTTTTTGAATAAGTTATTCAATCTCTTTTTTTATTTTCACTGCTTTAACTCTATTAGAAGAAGAGACATTTAACTGTCTTAAAGCATTCTCCATTTCATTTTTTGCTTGTCTTGCCAAATTATTATATATTCTTCTTGACCAATTTCTACGTTCGTTTTTTAATCTTTCAGTAATAGTATCTTTTAAAGTTTTTGGGTCTATCTCAAAAAAGTATTTTTCAGATAGAAGGTACAGCAATAGGGCATGTTTTTCATATATTTAAAGTGCCCTTTATAGTTATTAGATATATATCTAAAATTGTAAATAAAGAAAAGAAAGAAGTTAAATATAATAAATTTTTTGAATTGGCCGCTTTTAATTCAGCTAAAGTTGTGCAAGAAATTTTAAGAACCCTTTAATAGAAGAAATATAAATAAACAAGTTACACATGAATATACGGATGCTATAATGAACATAGTGTCTGATATTCCATACATAGTTTTATTATAAAGTAAATATAGAGAGAGGGGCAAAGTGTTTATAAATAACGAGAAGGGATAATTAAAAGCTTATTAATAAGTTATTTGTTACTTGACTTTCTTATAAATAGCACTTAACTTATCAATAGCTTTAATCATATTCTCTACTTCGCTTCCTTTTTTATTGCTAGCAAACATTTTTGCTCTTTTAAACCCCGCATCTTCAAATCCACTTGTCATACCAGAAATAGTACCTACAATAACATCAACAGCATTATCTCCTTTATCTCCATTAGCATACTGCTTAGCAGCAACATTAAACTCATTAATAGCTTGCTTAAATTCGTTACAAGATAAGCTAGATGTTACAGCAACAAAAGCATCAGCATAAGACAGACAAGCTATCTCAATAGTTTTTTTAATAATAGGAAGAACACTTCTAGCTATTTTTAAATGGTCTACGTTTTTTTTCTTTTTCTCTGCAGTCGCACTTTTAGCATCTGTATAATCTTTTACTGTCTCTATTTTATTTTCAGCTTCACTAGCTTGCTCTATAGCTTTCCTATACTTCTCTATTGCATCTTCTAAAGTGGCGTCCTTATAACTAGAAACAGCACTCTTGAGTATTTTGCTAAGCTTAGAATACTCTTCTTCTAGTTTATTTTTTTTTAGTTCATCAAGAGCTTTTTTACGAATTTCAGAAGGCCCTGTACTAAAACATCCAATACTATAATCACCACAACTGCCATAGGTATTAATGGTGCCATAAGATCTTGTATATTTGTTATAAATAGAATCTAGACCAGATTGATATTTTTTAGTTTTGCTAAAAAAATCCATAAGCTTCTTATTGTCTTCTTCGGTTAATTTATCTTTACTAGTGACAGCAGGGGCATCAGCAAGCATTTCAGGGATACTCTTGTTTTTTTTAGCTTTGCCTGTAGTATCACTTGTATTTTCCTCTTGCTTACCTGAAGAAGTAGCTATTCTTGAATGACTAATTTTGTTAGCAACATCAAGTAAAGAAGCACCTTCTTTGCTTGCGCCAGAATTTCCAAAAAACTTGCAGGACACAAACAATATTGTTGTTAGCAGTAAAATATACATATTGTTTCTTCTCATCATTAATATCCCCTTCTTCTCTTTAGTTATTGATTATCCAAATATTATCTTATTATAAAGCAAATATAGAGCAGAGACAATAATTTTAAATTTATTTGCCATACTTGTTTTAAAAACTGTACTTTTATTCTTTATTGAATTTATCATAATTTCTCCCATATATATTATTAACGATAGGATCAATGTTTTGTAATATACATTCTAAATCATTTGATAATAAACCAAGTAACAAAAAAATAACAATGGGGGAAAAGAAGTTGAGAATAATGTTTAATAAGATGCTTATGGATTTTTTTAGCAAAACTAAAAAATATCAATCTAGTCTAGATTCTATTTATAACAAATATACAAGATCTTATGGCACCATTAATACCTATGGCAGTTGTGGTGATTATAGTATTGGATGTTTTAGTACAGGGCCTTCTGAAAATCGTAAAAAAGCTCTTGATGAACTAAAAAAAATAAACTAGAAGAAGAGTATTCTAAGCTTAGCAAAATGCTCAAGAGTGCTGTTTCTAGTTATAAGGACGCCGCTTTAGAAGATGCAATAGAGAAGTATAGGAAAGAGGTTGGCGCACAAGCTTGGAAGTGTTCTTAAGAAATCTGTTTCAATGAAAATTATTCTAATATCTAATAATACTTCTTCTTCTTGTAATGAACTAGCAAATAAAGTTACAGTATACTTTAAAAAAAATTAAAAAATAGCTTCAATAGTTATAAAGTAAAAGAAAATAAAAGATATGGGTTTTTTATTTATGCTAATTTTGATAAAATCAATTTGTATGTTTTCTTTATATGATTAAGGCGAGCAATGAATAGTCCATAAGTAATAGTTTGAGCAATTAAGTTAGAAAACTCATTGATAGAAAAGTTATCATTTTAAATATTTTCTTTTAGTATGATATAAGTTGCAATCAAAGTATTTGTTTTTTAGAAAATACACTCGGTTTTAAGTTTCATTCTATCAATTCTTTTATCGTCCTTGTTATATCTCAGATTAAATATTAAATTCCCAATGGCAAAATTCAAAATAATCCATTTTAGATATTTTTTTTAAAAAATAGTTTAGTAATATTAAACTTCATGTCTTTTTTTTATAAAAATGAATAATAAAGAGCCTATATTTAAAGAATATAGATAATCTTGAAAAACCCTCACAAGATGTAAAAACTAAGCATACTAATATAACTAATTTAGAAAATCTACTTAATGCCTTTAATAAAATTAAAGTATTAGTACTCAACATAAGGCAAAGTGAAGTAAAAATAGGAGATTGAATCACATGATTATGTATTTAAAACAAATGAAAGTATAGTAGGCTATATTGAAATTAAGGAAATTAAATAAACCCTATTTAAATCTGGTCTTGAAAAACTAAAACTTATTATTAATAATACTAAAATAAATAATGTTATAGGCGTTTTTAGGAATTTTTTAGTGTTGTACCTCAGCAAATTTAAAAAATAGAAAAGCTTGCTAGTTTTCCTTCACATATAGTTCAACATTAAAAAATATTAATATCAATAATATATATGGACCCTTCTCAAGAGTCGATATAAACAATTAACTTAAAATTCTTTAAGTTTTTAAGCTTCTAATTCTGACATTGTACTTTTGAAAAAGCCTTATGCAGTATCAATACCATTACTGTAATAAAAAATTAATGTATAATTGATTCTCCATATATTCTAGTGTTCGTTCTTGTTTTTGACTTAAATTGGGGAATTTTTTTAAATTCAATGATGAAAAGCTTGCAAGTGTGTAGTCATTAATAGATTTGAGTATGACATGTAATTGTTGAAGGAATTTTTTCACGTTGCCATTTTCAAGTTGAGCAAATAAATTTTCTATATTATTATCATCACAATCACAATTAAGTCTTTGATTAAGCTTATTTTGCAGGTTATAGGATCTGGGTTATCTTTCTTTATATTTTATAAAAACTCTTTTTTTGATTGCTTTAAATTTTTTGAATACTGTTTATTTTGAACCAAGTCCTTGAAGAATGTGGGTGGGGAGCTTATGTTTGATTACAATAAAAACTACCAATAATATAATAGGGGTTAAAATTATGCGCAGTAAGAATATTTTTATTAACTCAAAAATTAAACCATCATTGCTAACGCTATCATCAGATGATGAATACTTTTTGCCTTTAGTTAATAAACTTTATATTGAAAATTCTATTCCACTTATAAATAGTGGATATCTTAATGATTTTTCGGTTATGGTCCATTTTATATTCCAAATATCTCATCTTGCTACTACTGTACTGAAAATAGGAGTTATAAAAAAGTCATCATCTTCTAAATTAGAAAGTAAAATAATATTAGTAAACAAAAACTATTAAGCCCTTTCTTTCTTTAGTAATAATTCAGTTGCATCGGGTATGAGTTATTATTGATATTATGTTTTATTTTGACAATAAATATGAAAAAATTAATTTTTTAAATAAACAAATTGGTATTAGTAATCATAATTTCCCATTCCATTTCATTAATATTTTAAAAAACAAATTCTTCAAATATAATAAGACTTGTGATAGAAAGGAAACATCAAAGATATTATTTTTATTCATTATTTTTGTCAGAGCTTGCAAGAACATTGTTCCATGCGGTATTAACTATTATTTAAATAAACAAAGGTTTATCACTAAAAAATATTGCTATAGTACAAATTTGCTATATGGCAGCAATTATTATTTTGGAATTTCCATCAGGTATAATATCAGATATTTTTGATAGAAAAATTGTTTACTTAGTATCAATTTTTCTACTAATGATTTCTTATTTTATTGTTTTTAAAGCTTCTTCATTCGTGCTTCTTTGTGTTTCATGGTTTATATATGGGATGTCAGCTGCCATTAACACCGGTACAATTGATATTAGTTTTACTAAACTATACCAAAATAGTTCAAAAAAGCTAAAAGCTTTCATATCATTTGTAAAAATGCTACTAAGCATTAGCGCTATTTTAGTTGGATACATCGGAAATGTACTATATTTGTATATCAATATCAGATTGTATCTTATTTCATTATTAATATATTTAATATCTTCTTTAATTACAATTTTTTTTATACCAAATGATAAAAATATTGATCACAAGCTCAATAAAGAAGATTTAATTTCATATCTTATAAAGTTTAAGAAAAAAATAATAACATTATTAAAATCTAAAGAACTTTTAGAGTTATTTAGATTTTAAATAGCGCTATTCAATTTTTTTATCAACCTTTTTATTTATACTGGCAAGCAATTTTTATTGATAAAAATATATCTATTAGTATATTTGGATTCGTATATGTACTATTTCGCTTATCAGATATTGTGGGGCATGGACATTTAAAAAAAATAAACATTCAAAATATGATATTTATGTTATTTTAACTATAATATTTTTATTATCAAGTTCTATAAAAATAGTTTCACATATTTACATATTTATTACTATAATTATATTTTTAGTAATTTTAATTTCTATTTATTCTAATAATTTGGAATTCTTTTTAAGAAAAAATATAGATTCAAAGGTTTTAGGAACTATAACTTCTATTAATAGTACAATATCTCGTATATTTTCATTTTTAGCGTTAGCTATATGTTCAGTTTTAACTAATTTTACAAGTGCTATAAATACATTTGTTTTATTAATACTTATTTTTTGTACATTATCTATTGCTGTGACATATAAATTTAAAAATAATAGAAAAAGCTAAGAAATAGATATGATTAATATACTTCTTAAGTAAAGGACATTAAAATACTCATGTAAGGTATTTTTTAATATTTATTAAATTCATTTAAAGTAGATATTATATTATCTATTTCTTTTTGTTTATTAACTGTAAAATTAATTATTTTAGAATAATAAAAACATCTATTTTAGATAAACTATATTTAAAAAATTAAAATATAGTTTACTGATAATTAAGCCACATATTTTTTATATTCATAAAAATGAATAATAAAGGGTTTTTTTATATTCATAAAAATGAATAATAAAGGGTCTTTATTTAAAAAAATATAGATAATCTTGAAAATCCCTCACAAGATGTAAAAACTAAGCATACTAATACTTTACTTTTATTAAAGTATTAGTACTCAACATGAGGCAAAGTGAAGTAAAAATAGGAGATTGAATCGCATTATTATGTATTATAAAACAAATGAAAGTATAGTAGGCTATATTGAAATTAAGGAAATTAAATAAACCCTATTTAAATCTGGTCTTGAAAAACTAAAACTTATTATTAATAATACTAAAATAAATAATGTTATAGGCGTTTTTAGGAATTTTTTAGTGTTGTACCTCAGAATATTAAAATAGAAAAGCTTACTAGTTTTCCTCCAAATAGAATAAGGACGATAAAAGAATTGGTAGAAGGAAACTTATAAATGAGTGTATCTTCTAAAAAACAAATGCT
>NC_012169.1 GCF_000170955.2 Borreliella valaisiana VS116
AAATAGCCGAGCCGAATAGACTAAAAACCCGTAATTTGTAAACATGTTTTATCAAGCTTTTTTTCAAACACAGGCACACTAAGAAGAAAAACCATCGTAAATAAATTTAGAAGAATTCATTCTTAATCGGTGAGCATGTTATGAATTATTCTAACACCACTCACCCAACTACTTGAAATTATTATGACTTATGGAATCTCATTAACTCTCATCTAAAAAATCAAAACTCATTACAATTTAAAATATGATGTAATTTATTATATCATTGAACAAACAAAATTTTTATATATATTGAGAAATTTAGACAAAAATATATTACCTATCTATGGTGCAATTCAAAATTAGTTCCGTGGCAAAAAAAAGTGTTTTAAATAAATAAATAGAGTTATTCTGATTTCATGTAACGTTTCTTTTGACTTAGCAATCAAAAAGTTTGCCTATTTTTTGATCTTATATTTTTAGAGTAACTTCTTGTGTTTTACTCCCTTTTTAAATTTCTATAAAAAATTATTATACGCAAAGTTCAAATCAATCCGTGCACTATAAAGAGACCTGCTATCAACTCCCTTTAAGAATGAGAATTAATTCTTACATTCACTTAAATCAATTACTCTAAGATCTTTATTAATTTTTCATAATAACCTTTCTTATCATTCAACATTTTGATCCTTGTTTTCATACATAGAAAAATAGTTGAAAATCATTAGATAAAATCTATTTCTATTAAGAATTGTTATTTTTAAAACTTCAGAGGTCATTACATATATTATAGCTTTAATAGACTTAAAACCATTATCGAAAATTTAATTTAAACCTATTTTCTCGAAAAAATTTGAATAATAAAAATCCTAAATTAATTGAACCTAAATATAAAAATTTACAAAAATATTAGTGATTTTAAAATAAATTTTAGGGATGATTTACTTTTGTAGCTTGATATAATAAAAAATTAATTTATTATATCTTATTGTTTTTTCTTTTATAAAAAACATTCCAACAAGATATAAATATAAAAGTTATTAAAGATGGGAATATATTATCTATATAAATAAAATTTAAAGCCAAATAAAAAAATACAAGCATATATAATACACTATTTAAAATAAAACTAGGAAAACAAAATTTTAAAATAAAAACTCTACTATTTAAACATAACAAAGAATATATTAATGCCCCTATGAAAAGAACTATATAATTACCATAATTAAATAGCTTTAAAAAGGGTAAAAAAATTCCCAAACTAAAAATAATTTCAAACAAAGAAAAAACTACGCACATGATATCACTAAACACTGAATTATTAAATTCAATTATACCATTTCTCAACACTTTAAAATATAGTAAAAAATAATATCCAAGTATATTTATAGTTGACAAATACAATAAAAAAAAACTTAAACCCACATCTAATAAATCAAAATTTAAAATCCAACTATTTTTAATTTCATCAAAGTTAATAATAAAACATATTAAATATATAAAAGTATTTATTATATTTTGCAATAAATAAAAATAAAAATTTTCTCCTATTTTTTTTCTATTTTGAGGATTAACAAAATCAAATAAATAAGTCCTAACTAAACCAAAACTTAAAAACAAACTTACAGAAAAAATTGAAATTAAAATTAAAAACATAATTTACCCTTAATTTGCAAAAAACTTAAACCAAAAACAATTATGTTGCTAAGTACATGAATTAAAACAACACAATAAAAATCTTTAAAAATAAAAAACACTAAAAAATAAATTATCCCTATCAAAAATTTTGATATAAAAATAGCAAGTCCAAAATGTATATGATTAAATCCATACGCAAATGCACTTAATAACATAACAACTAGTAAATCACATTGTAATTTTTCTAAAAAAAAATCAAAAATTAAAAGTCTAAAAACATATTCTTCAGCAATTGCCATAAAAATAACAGAAATAAAATATGACATATTATAATTATCAGTACCTATAAAAAACACAGGAACTTTTTTATTTAAAAAATAACTCAAAAATATTTCTAAAGATATTGTAATAATAGGTACAAAAATTATTAAAAATACATGCTTCAGCCTTAAAGGAGGCATATCTATAGCAAAAAGATTAAAATAAACAATTATAAAAAATGATGCAAAATAACAAAAACGCTTCATAAATAAAACTGCATTTCTTGTATTCAAAAAAATACAAGCTCCTGAGGGGAAAAGCAAATATGGAATAAACAAAAAACTAAGGTATTGGGTGTGGGTAATATTCATCTAAAATTTCTCCTTTCTTTTTAAAATATGGATGCTCATCAAAGGGGTGAAATGGAAAACACATTTTAAGCAACTCTGGAACAAGAATCCTTATAGATTTAAAAGATGTGCTTTCTAATTCAGGAGGAGTTATATCACAATAAACAGCATATTTACTTACAGATCGTAAAATACTTAAACTCATATTCAATTCATTTTCAACTAAGTTTTCTTCAGAAGATATCTCTAATCTAGTTTCATTATCCATAATAGAATTCAACAAAGAATCTTTTAAAGAAATTTCATTCAGGTTGGAATAATATAAAAAATTATCATCCAAATTAAAACTGTGCCTCAGACTATTTAATGTTAAATTACTTATCTCTCTAGCCTTAAAAAAATAAATTAAAGGTAAAGACTGAGCAACTACAGCAGCTTCTTCTACAGCTCTTAACAAAACATACTCTTTATTAAAACCTCCTTGAATTCCACAAACTAAATATGGAATCGATTTTTTCTTATTTCTTAAGAATGCTGCATAAACTGGCATTCCCAAATCCCTATCAGAATAATCCAAAATAACTAAATCAAAATAAGATTCAAGTTCTAAATCACCAATTGATTTTCTCAAAAATTTATTACTTTTCCAGTCAATCACAGGCCTTTTAGATTTCATGTACCAATTAGAAATATAGCAATGTAATTGTATTACCTCTATTATTGCATTGCTAAGTGCAATCTCTACTGACCTATGAACTGCTGTTCCTGTACTAAAAGTTGGCATTTTAAAATTCTGATGGATACCCATAAAAATCATATCGCAAGGGACCCATATTTTTTCATTAGAATGAATTAAAGATGGCAATAAAATCCAATAAATCTCATCACTCTCACAAACTTTTGTATAAGGAAGGTTAAAATTTCTATCCAAATCTGAAAAAACGTTTCTATACTCCAAAGGCATAACTTTATACTTTGAAGTATTTAGAAGAGACTTTCTAGAAGAAAGAATAAAATCTTCTTGAAATAAAGTTTTAGACATTAAAAGAGAATATCTCTCAATAGTTTCACCTTGCAATCTAGTAATAGCCTCCTCATAAGAACGCCCATAACCAGAAATATGGTATTCCATATTGTATGCCTCTCCTATTAATATTTTATGATAATTGGGCAAAATACATGTAGAAGAATATAATAAAGGCAATCCCTTTTGAAAGGGTAACAATGTAACTAAAGCTGGACCAATACCTGTAGCCGGAGAATTAGTAAAAACAAGATCTCTATAAAGCTTACTAGAATAAGGATAATAGTTAATCACAATATTGCTCCTTAATTAGAATTAGAAATTAATGTTGAAACAAGCTTTTGAGTTTCAATATTCAAACATCTTGATTTATAAGTCGACAAATATCCACAAGCAGGACAAGATGATATTCTCAAAACATCTTGATTTTGGAATTCAAAAAAAGGCACATAAATATGCAAAGCTCTCCCCATAAGTTTAGATGTTTTAACCTGAAAAAAGGTAAAAGCATCCCCAACTAAAATGTAAGCAATATGATAATAAGCTGGACTTAAAAAATCTCCTGAAGAAATTAACTCTGTGTTCCTCTTATGTTTTTCATACTCCTTATTAAATCTATGATAAAGTACATGATCTGTCATTCTAGCAATTATCCTTTGTTCATAACATTCAATACATGCTGTTCTTTTAGGCTCTAAACATGTAATCAGCATAAAAGGCCCATCTATGGTGCCAAAAAAAATTGGTTTATTAAGTCCTATTAAAATTCTATTAATATTTCTAAGTAAAAATGGGTTCAAATTACCCAACAACATAATAACCCCTTCAAATGGCATAAATTTGGATCTAAAATGATCTAAACTTTTTGAATACCGCATTAAATCCAATTTATTTAAAAAAACAGGTGTTTTTAAAAATTCCAAGTTTTCATGACTCAAAAGCTCATACTTTAAATCAAACGATTTAGCAGTAGTTTCTAGAATATTAATCAAACTACTATCATCTGAAATCAGCAAATAAGGATTCTCTTGGGGAACAACTTCCAAATATTGCCCAAAATATAAATAATTTAAAAATCTATTATTAATTCTGAACTCATTCAAATGAACAAACCCAGAATTAATTAATTCTTTAACAATATTTTTAACCTTATTGTTTTTTATTTGAATTAAATCAATTCCCTCATCAGAAGACAAAGAATTAAAAACTTTGCTCAATTCATTAATATAAGAATCTTCAATAGAAATTATCAGGTCCTCATAATTCCAAACCCCCTTCCTAACAATCAAAAACCCTTTGGATTCTTTTAAAACTCTTACATTATCTGAAAAATAATACAAACCATTATTCATTAATTACTCCTTTTAGACATTCCCTAAAATAGCAGCTGAAACTACATGTTCACTAATTCCATCTAACTTTAAGCACTTTTCTAGCTCTGGTTTATCAAACCCTCCCCAACTACAATATCCCAAATTCAAAGCAGTAGAAACTAAAGAAAAATTTTGATGAATAGCGCCTAGCTCTATAAAAGCAAAAGACAAACTCATCTCTGAATACTTTAAATAATTAACCTCATATCTATAAACAAAAAAGAAAGCAATATTAAAATTAGAAGAACCTTCAAAAAACGAAATAGTAAGTAAATTTTCAATCTTAATCGAACCAATATTGATCTTAACAATTGAATTATTTGAAGATTGATATAAATAAAAACCTTTATCAAGCTTTTCAACATTATTTACATAAAAATAAATATCTATAGGATACATTCCTCCCCCTGATGGATAAGGCTTCCTAGATTGCCTAAGTTTTGAATTTCCAAATTCTACATAATCATATCGAACATCGCCAGCAGCATAATAAAGAAGCGTCGATAAATCCACCAAATTTAAATATTGATTTTTAAACTTTCTATAAGACTTTCTTTTAAGCAACGCATCTTCAAGTTTAATTTTAAGTCTTTTAACTTTAGGTAAAAAAACTACATCATCATCATCATCAAATTCACGATATTCTCTGTTAGATATATTTGCAATAGCAGCGGGATCTTGCAAAAATTTAGAAATATTTTCATTAAAATAAAATTTTTTAATTTCAGAAAAATTTAATAAATAATTAAGAGTCAAACTTTCTGCATCTTTGTCAAATAAAGATGCTTTAATTCTAATATTAGAAGGAATAGCAATAATATTGCTATTAAACACACTTCTTGAAACATTATTTATTTCATACATCCCTGATAGCTTCATATTAAAAACTTCAGAACTTTCATTATCATTTTTTACCATAATTATTACCTTTAACTATTTTTATATTTTTTACTTTTATTTAAAGTAAAATTATTTTAAGTAAACTTAAAACCCTAACTTTTAAACTCAAATCCAAAAGTCAAATTTTATACACCAATATTAAAAATAAAAGAAGCAAAAATATCTACCTATGATCACAAAAGATTAAAATCTATAACATAGATAGACCTAAAAAACATCTATTTTGCCTCCTTTACTAATCAAGCATTTGTTGTTTTAATAAAACAACAAATATTGACTTATAGACTAAAGCTGCAACTACAAGTGCAACTACAACAGCAACCACCGGGTATTACAGCATAATTGGCACTTATTCCAATGCTAGTCAAAAAATGTTTATTTCTAATAAACATATACTTTCTCCTTTCTTAAAATTTTAATTATCAAAATTAATTGAACTTACTATAAATCCAAGCATAAATTGCTTGTCTTGATTTATACCCATTCTAAAAACAAATGGAACTTCTCTAAATAATTTGTAACCAATACCAAAACTAGTAATATAAAGAAATTTTCCATTATCAACAAAAACGTCATCAAATCCATATCCTATATCAAAAGATATCGATAAAAATAAATCAGAAAACGCATTTCTTAAGTATTCAAGAAAAAATACTCTATATTCAAATCCAAAATTAAAAATTGTATTAAAAATGCTATTAGGATCATCAAGAAAGGGAAGAGCTAACGGATATAAATTTAAAGCTTGATAATCTACTCTGGTCTCTAAATCGGTCTCAAATAAAGAACCGGATTTTAAAAAATCCACCTTAAATCCCAACTCTCCAAAAAACATAGAGAAAAGATATTTAAAATTCCAATACACCTTATAAATTTGATCTTCACCACCTAATAAATACTTATAAACAAAAACCGCTTTGGTATCCATTCTTTGAAATTCTGAATAATAAATCGGAACTAATAAACTGATCTTATTCTTTAAAGTAAGTGTATTGGAATATACATTTTCGATATTATCAACCGTAAGTAAATTGTTAATTACCCCTATAGTAAGAGTATTTTCAAATTTAAAATAATAAAAATTATATCCAAATAAAAAATTTCCTATATGTTCAATATATTTTTTATCAAAATTAAACGGTGCCCTAATCTCATAAAATACTTTAGAAAAAAAATTCCTAAAAAAATAACTAATGCCAGATGCAAATAAAATGGTTTTGTAATAATCAGACCCCAGCCCAATAAAAGGAGAAATTTTAGAATCATTTAAAACATAATATAAAGACAAATCAAATGTATTTGGCATGGATAAATAATCCATGTCAAAGTCAAAGCCTATGCCATTAATCTTTAAATTATTGAGTTCCTTTGAAAATAAGTTAAAACATATTAAAAATACAATCACCTTTTTCATTATTTCCTATTCTTCCTTTAAACCTTAAAACTAATACCAATACTTAATATTTGATTAAAAGGCATATTTTTCAATAAAATCTTTTTCTCAAAAGGCTCATATATGCTTTTAATTTTTAAAGAAAAACCTTTAGTAATATCAAAGTTACTTTCAAAATAAATTTGCCAAGCATTATCATTTAAATTTGTTTTTAAAAAGCACGATGTTTTAAGTAAACCTTCAATCCAAGTTAAAATAAACCCTGTCGATATATAATGATTATTACTTTTTAAATAACCTTCAAATACAAAAGCAATGGAATTTAAAATTCCATTTTCAAAATCAATATAATACCTAGAACCTAAGAGATATCTATTATCCTCACTACGAAACACATAATTTTGATCATAAAGCAAATCATGTCTTATAGTGGAATAAAAAAATAGTCCACTATAAATTTCAACAGATAAATCAAAAATAAATTTGATATCTATATTGCTATTTTCTAAATTAAAAGGAGTCTCCACCATTAGTAGTAGATCTAACTTAGGAAATGACAACTGAAAATAAGTCCAAGGAGATAAATATTTCGATTTTTCAAGTCCATCAAGGCTAAATTCATCTAATATAGCACCAAAGGAAAAAATATAATTTGAGACAAAATAATATATTTCTGCCAACCATTCTTCTGAATCTTTTATTCTCTCTAAAATAATATTCTCTATTAATCCACTACCTAAATGATAATTTTGCTTTCCTAGTTTAATAATTAAACTATCAAAATAAAAATTTAAAAACAAATTTTTAAAACTTAAATAATGTTGCTCCTTCTTTATAGTCAAAGAAGGGGCAACTCCAAATTCAAAAATACCATGATTAATAAAAACTCCTAAATAAAATTCATTTTCAAAGCTGAATATTCCAGTACCAAGAAAATCTTTCTCATCATAATCTGAAAAAAAATATGAAAAATTACTACTTAATCCAAGCTGCTCCTTGATAATAATATTAGAAAATAAAAAGCTAGGTATTATTAATAAAAAGCAAAACAACAAAAATTTGGCAAGTTCCATTTTTAACTTATCCTTATTTTAAATAGTTTTTAGCAATATCAAATACTCTTAAAAAACCTTTCATAGTAAAAATAGAATTATTTAAATTGGTTTTGGAAAAATTTTTTGTATATACTATTGTACGATGATTCTCAAAAATCCTATCAACAACTTCAATACTAGAAAAAGCACTAATACCGCTAATAAGGCCCTTCTTATAAAGAACTTCTCTTAAAACATGAGAGTTCCTATCTTTGTGTAAAGTCGAAAATTTATTTGAATCATATCTAATTAAATCAACAAATGGATAAAGAGATGCTTTTTTTGTTTTAAACTTCAAAAGATTTTTATTTCTTTTTTCAAGAAAGCTAAAATCTTCTTCAAACCTTAATCCAATAATGTCTTGCAATGAAGATATACCCTTAACCTTATAAGACGGACTAACTTTAATAGGATTTGAAGATTTACTACTTAACATAAAGTAACCTGTGTCTCTAATTACAAGAAATGCTATGTCTAATTTTTTACCTTCCGTATACACTAGGCAAGAATTTGAATTATTTGAATTTATAATTGAGAATCCCTTACTTTTTTCTTTTAAAACTCCATCCAAATAAATTTCATAAACTAAATTAACAACATAAACTCCTGGCTCAATATTAGGAAAAGCCAGCCTAGAAAAATCCTTTACCAAAGAATTTGATTCATTAGAATATAAAAAACTAGAAACACAAAGACAAATAATAACAATAAAATTGTTAAACATTATTTATTACCTCCACTATTGATCTCTTACTTGCCTTAATAAAAGGCAAAACTGAAGAAATAATTGCAACTAAAAAAATAAAAAAAGAAACGAAACAAATATCGCTAAAATAATATGAAAAATTAATAAAATAAGATTCTGTATACCCTGGGGGAGAAAATCTTATCTGTTGAAATCCGATTATCAATTTTAAAAAATAAGAAATAGCAATGCCTAAAATTATATTTATAACAGCAAGAATAAATATTTCCAAAAATAAAGTACAAAAAAGCTCTAATTTTGTAAGACCAATTGCTCTTAAAGTTCCAAGCTCTCTAGTTCTTTCAAGACTAAGTGCTGTCATTATTTGAAAAAATGATATAAATATCATCAATATTATTAATATTGCCAAAAATTTAAACATTATTTTATTAATTCCTACAATAGATTTGAAAGACGGATTAATTTCATACCAATCGTTATATTCAAAATCTATATTGCTTTTATTTCTTAAATAATCTAACTTATTTTTAAAACTATTTAAAAAAGAGTTGTTTTTTAAATAGACTTGTATTAAATGAGCACCATCTTTAAAATCAAAAAAACTTTTCAATGTATTTATACTAGTAATAACAACCATGCTATCTGTTTGAATAACTGGAAATTTAACAATTCCTGACAATCTAATATCTTGCAAAGCAAGACCTTCACCCAACATATCTGTCATCAAAGTTAACTTAGAATTCTCTTTTGTTAAATTTTCTATACCAAGAGACATTGCTAAACTACTCCCAATTAAAAAATCACCAACAGAACTATCAAAAAGGGGATTCCCATCTACCAAAGATAAACTTTTTGTTGCAAAATCAGGATCTTCAAATGCAGTAGCAAAAAAGGGTTTACTTGCAAAAGAATTGCCAATCAGTCCTTCAAAATTTACTATTAAATTGCTATATTTAAACTCAGAATATTTATTTATCTCGTTTTTGATTTGCAATATTTCAAAATCTTTTAAGACTAAATTATTTTTAATACCGCTAAACTTGGGATTAAAATAATTTTTTCTAGCAATCTGAATATGTCCTGTAGAGGAAACAAGCCCCATTTCCATGCCTTCACTACTATAATTCATATATCCTATAAAAAGTAATAAAAACACTACTGAACTCGACAAAAGAAACGAAACCATCATAGATCGTCTTACATCTCTAAAAATATTAAAAAAAGCCAACTTAAGCATCATTACCTCTAAAAATAAAATAATCTACCATCTTCTATTCTGAAAAAATCTATTAGCAAATTCTTCTAAACTAAAATTATGTAAAACAAACAGTCCTATTACATCTTTTTCTATATTACATTTTCTAAAAAAAGTTCTTTGCTTATCTTTCATAGAACTTAAAACAAAACAATCTAATACTATCTCTCCACTGTCTATGATATCTATACCTGAAATTAAATCAATTAAAGTAGTTTTACCACTTCCTGTTGGACCCGACAGCCAAACCATGTCTTTTGATTTCAAACTAAAGGATATATATTTGTTTGTATGAACTATTTCTTTAAAAATTTTGTAACTTTTATTAATAGTGTTGACGCTTAGTTTCATATCTTTAACCTTAACCTAACTATAATCAAAAGAAAGGCTTACCTTTCTTCAATTTTTCAAAAGCAATTCCTGCAAGATACCCATTGGGAAATATTTTACAAGCAGATTGCAAACAATCTATTGCTTCAACTCTTCTGTTATTACGTATCAAAAAAGAGCTTTTCACTATTTCTTTTAAATATCTTTGCCTTTTATTCACAAAAGTTTCTTCCGCTCTATTTAAATAATAGAGAGCAAAGAAATTCTTACTAAAAGTTTTATTTGTAATTCCTGATGTATAAAATATTGCTAAAGGTAGATTAACTTTATAATTTTGATTATCAATCATTAAAGCTTTATCCAAAAATCTTTTTCCATCTATAATATAAAAATAAGAATTAGAAGAATCGTGAACTATTAAATTCAAAGCAAGCTCTCCTAAAGCTCTAAAATAATCAGAAAACTCGTGAAAATTAAAAGAAGCTTTAACACTATATTTATTTAACACCCTATTAATTAAATTTTTGTATTCATCAACATCATCTATTAAATAGGCAATATCACAAAAAACTAAGGAAATAAGCAAATTAAAATAATTAAATTTAAGGCTTCTTTCTCTATAATTAGATAAAATGTTATTTTCAATTTTAGAAAGAGAAAATATCAACATCTTTGCATAATTTAAAATATCAAATTTTAAGCCCACAGAATAATAATTGGTATGAATTTCTTCAATTTTCTCTATATATTTCTCTACATCATTATCAAAAGCAAATAAATTAAATGAAATAAAAAAAATCAACAAACCACTTTTCAGTTTCATAGAATTTTTACCTATAAAAAATAGGAAACAATTAAGGCAACTCTCCTAAATTATTTCTTTCAATAACTATTTTATGAAAAAGTCCATCAGGAAATATGTTTTTAGCCTCATTTAAATGCCTTTTATATTCATTTTCTCTTTTAAGTCGAAAATATCCCTGACTTAGCCATACATTTGTTAAATATTTTTCTAAGCTTTTTTTACTATATTTAAGAGCCTTCTGCAAAAATTCTATTGCCTTTTTAGGACTACCACCCGAAATTCTTGGAGAATATAAATACCAAGTTGCTAAAGAAATATTGGCAAATACATTTTTATTGTCAATTTCTAAAGATTTAATTAATGCATTTTTAGCTTCATTTGAGATTTTAACTAATTTTATGCCACCCATATATCTTAAAATAGACAAATTTAAATCCCCCAATACTCTATATGCATCACTTCTAATTGATTTTTGACAATCTTTAAAAAATGAAGAAGAAATAAAATCTAAAAGAACACCTTTTGTACTTAAAAATATAGAATAACTATCAGAAGAATTTTTGACATTTACGCTTTGAACTAAAGATGCAATCTGCAAATTAACAATGCTAGTAAGATAATTTTTTCTACTATCCTTAAATGATTCTAATTTTCCATACAAAGTTTTAAATTTATCTATATAAAAGTTTATATAATCAGATTGCTCTTTTAAAACAAATTTATTATTGTTATTATCACCAGAATAATACTTTTCTAGAATATTATTATATTCTATATTCAAAGCTTCAAAGGAATTAGAATATAGTAAATTAAAATTTAAAATTAGAAAAAAGAGACAATTGAAAAAAAATTTCATAACCTTTTACCACCTTATGATTAAGGATAATTCAATAAATAAATTTATCTATATTTAGTTATAAAAAAAATAAAATTTTTTCAAAAATTACTAATAATTAAACTTATTAAGTTACAATTTACATATCAGAACACAAAATATAAAAATATAATTATATAAAATATACAAATTTTAAACTGCAAGAATATATCAAGGAAAAAATTTTTTCCTTGATATATTCTTGATAAAAAAATAAATGAATCCCTTGATTACTTATCTAAAATTTTTGTTATTTCAGAAGATAAAATTTCGGTTTTAAGTATTTCATACTTGAAAAAATATTCATATTTTGAATTAATGTACTCAATACATCCTATCATTTTTCCCAAATCATCTTTAATATCATTCAAATTGATATTATTTTCACAATAGCTAACAATTTGATTTATAATATCAATCCACCTTGTTTTAAAAGTCATCAACTCTTTAAGCTTGCTTAAAATAAGACTTAATTCTCCTATATTCAAATTAATTAATTTATCCATTTGCTCGTTTATTTTTTCAGCCGAATATTCTAACTCATATTGAGAATAATATTGTCCAGCCTTAACAATAAGCAAATCTAAATTTTGATTATCCACATTGCTTGATATTTTATTAAGAATTTTACCAAAAACTCTTATCAATTTTTCGTTATAATTCAAAGATGAATAAAACTTTCTTCGTATATCTTTGTTTTCATTATGAGAATACTTCTCACGATTGGAGTCTACTATAAGATTATTAAATACAAAGTCTTTCATCCCAAATTGATCCAAAGGTTCGATCTTTGCTCTATCTAAGATTATCTTTGACCTAATACGCTTAGTAATTTCAATTATTTTAACTATCAAATCATCTTGAACTACTTCGCTTTTCAAGTGATTTTCGTCTAATTTTAAATTAGCTTCAATTATCTTTTCGCTTTGATTAAATTCAAAATCCTTGTTTTTTAATGCTGAATTTGCGGAATTACATGACGAAAAGCTTAAAAAATAAATTATTATAATTAAATTATTTTTTTTCAAAATATTCTCCTTATTATAGCAATTTAAATTAATATATATATCAATGTATGTTAATTTCAAATCTCTTTTAATATTCATTAAAAGAGATTTGAAATTTTAAAAAAAATTTACTTAAGAAAAATCGACATACTTAAAGCTTGTATAATAAGATATCAAACTCAATAAAAATTATTGATACAAATTAAATAGTGCTTAATATTAGAGCTTAATTAAGCTTTTTTGTTAACAAAAAAGCTTAATTAAGCTCTAATAGCTCACAATGGCGGTCACAAATTAAGGTAAATTTTAAATGAAAAACTTATCCTTGCCTTAAGGATACACCAATTTAAAAATAAAATCAACAGTCATATAATAAATTATTAAATTTTTTCCTTAAATTCTTTCATAATTTGCTCAATCCAATCTTTTTTATCTAAAAAAACTTTATCTAAAAAAAACTCTGTAAACTTATAGTTTTTTTTATAAAAAAAGTAACTTTCTTGATTTTTAAGCTGAAGCCTTAAAAACTTTTTTGAACTTTGATTTGGGAGTTTCCCTACTTCATTCTCATGATTTATCAAAAATAGCATCGATTGTCTAAAACCATTCTCAACTAAATATTCTTGTTTCAAAACACCCTCTTTAATTGCACCAGCTATTTTTAAATACGTATATGCTTGAGATCTGGCTAATCTATAATCTTTTATGAATTTTTCAAAACTTTTATATCCATCAAGCTTGTAATAAGCTTTATTTTTGATTTCCATTAAAATATACATGGCCTCTATTTTATTATAAATATCCTCTTTTACATTATCTTTTAGTTTATTTTTTAAAAATTCAAATCTTTCTTTATCGTTAAATGCTTGAACATCATTATTGGCATTTAAAATAGAATTTTTATTGTGGTTTAAATTTCTTGGATTAATAGCTATTTCATTAATGTTTTTTTTATTCATAAAAAATCCTTGTTTTGTTAAAATTCTAATTTATAAATTGTCTAGCGCTGGACAATTTATTTTGAGAGTTTCCATTTTTTCCGAATAAATTTTTATATGAGATATTAAATTTTTTAATATATAATTATATTCTAATATATAATTTGAGTTTAAATCGAATTCACTATTAGTTGCAATTTTTTTATTCAAACCTTCTTTTTCTGATACAACACCTAAAAAGTTATTCTTTTTTTGCATTATTTTTAACAATTCTTTATGTGTATTAGTTTTTTTAAATCTAGTTATAATAAAAAAAATTGGTACTAACTTTTCTAAACTTTTAATGAAAAATTCCAAAAGTTCGTAACTTTCAAATGTCCATTTTTCAGCTGTCATTGGTATCACAATATAATGAGTGGCATTTAAAGCACACCTTAATGTCAAGTCTAGACTAGGGTTTGTATCAATCACTATGTAATCATAATTGATTTTTAATCTTTTTATTTCCATTTTTAATTTTAAATCAATAGCTTTATGTTTATTTAGACAATAAAAATCTCCATTTAAACTATGTAATGTTAAATAGCTGGGAATTAAGGTTAAATTATTTCCTACGTTAACAGTTACACTATTAATGTCTAAGTTGTTTTTTAAAACTTCACAAATGTTTTTTCTTTCTATGTCTATATTATTTTCTTTTAATTTTTCATAAAAATAACTGGTAGTCGATGCTTGTGTATCTATATCAATTAATAACACCTTGTATTCTTTTGATAAAATTGTAGCAAGAATTATAGCACTTGTACTTTTTCCAACGCCTCCTTTTATACTAGCAATGGTTATTATTTTTGTTCTTTTTCTATCCATTTGGTTATAATCCCCCCATTTGATAGTTTTTTGTTGTAAAATTCATATATTTCCTTTTCTAGAGTTAAAAGTATTTTAATCAAGGATTTATAATATTTTTTTTTAATTTTATCTTTTCTTAATAAATAAGAAATTCCTACAACATAACAAAATATGCTTCCTTTCTTGAATTTAAATCGTATATAATGTATTTTTGAAAATGTAGCTGTTTTTAATTTATTATTTTCCTCGTATCTTCTTAAAACATTTTTTATTGGTTTTCTGCAACCATAATTAATTCCTAAAAATTTGTCTTCATCTTTTAAAGAAAAAAGACTAAATGCTTCTGTTTTTTTCCTGTCAAGCAATTTTCTAAACGAGATTAAAAATCTATAATTTTGATTTTTCTTGGTTCCAAATGCATGAAAATCTAAAAATATTTTCGTATGGTATATACTTTTGTCATCTTTTTTTTCAATTTTAACAAAAATGTTATTATTTCTTTCTGGTTTTATTTTTGTTTTTTTTTCTTTAAGTTTTTCTAAAAGGTTTTTCATAGCTTGTTCCTAACTAATAACTTTTTGATTGATAAAAAAGTTTTTTAAGTTATTTTTATTTTTAATTAATTCTAGTAGTTCATCATAGTATTTATTATTAAATAAATCAGTGTATTTTGGTTTTTCTATTTGATTTAGGTAAATTTTTATTATTTTTATTAAAATTTCGTTATCAATTTCAGATTTTATTTTTAATTGTTCAAATAGTATATTAAGTATATTGTTTTTTATGTTTTTTTTTGTTGTTTTTATATTATTTTTATTTATATTTTTTTTTATTTTATTTATTATTTTTTTTAAATCGTCATATTTATTGCAATCCAATATAAAATGTGGCTTATTTTCGTATTTTGAATATACACATTGAAAGTATGTATCTAGTTTTTTTTTATTTAGTCCTTCTTTTTCTAAAATTCTTTTGTTTTCTTCTAATAATATACTTAGTTCTTTTTTCTTTACTTTTATTGTTTTATTTTTTTTATGATTTTTATAAAAATTTTTTTTAAAAAAATTTTCAATTTTTTTGATTTCTTTTAGCATTTCGATTTTGATATTTTTTTTTATATTGAGATCTATGATTTTTGAAAATGAACTTGTTATAAATTTACATTTTCTAGCATAATTTTTTATTTGTAAATTTTCAATTTTTTTAATTGTTTCTTTCTCTTCTTCTTTATTATTATTATTATTACTACATTCCTTTAATTCTACACTCCCCTTTTTTGGTTGTGGGGTTTTAAAAAATGTACTTACTCTTGAGTTAAATCTAATTTCTTTTTTCTCTTTAAAATATTGGTTTATTTTATGATAGCATTTTTGTTTTTGATATTTAAGTTTATAATAAATTTCGGTTCCGCAGTTAACCCCCAGGTGTTTATAATAATTGGTTGTTACTTCAAATTCTTTTTCTAGACTGTAAAGATAGTTTTGCAATGTTTTTATTTTAATAGGGTTTTGACCATTTCTTTTTAAATTTTCATTAAAATAATAAAGTATGTTACTTTGTGAATATTTTTTATGGTTATTGTTTACATAGCAAAGCGTTGATACTAATACTATTAGTTTGTGTTGGTATTTGTTTTTAAATCTTTCTACTTTTTCCATTTCACTTCTCCTTAATTTGTGCATATCTAGTATATATAGTAGATCAAAATTAATTTAAAAGCAAATGTGAATGAATTTAATTAAGAAATAATATATAAATAGATAAAGTCAATGTAAGAGCTATCTTAAGTTAAGCCTGTGAATCATTCTTTAGAGAATGGCTATTTTAAAAATCTAAAAAGCTGCGGCAGCATCCGCCCCAATAGCAGCCGCAATCGGATTCGCAGCCCGATTAGCCTGCGCACCCGCCTGCTGCGCCTCACCAGCAGCATCAACAATCGCTTTTATTATCTGCTTTCCCACTAACCGCACTAACAGCAGCAGCCGCCTTCGCAACATCACCAGCAGCTAAACCACCACCAGCACGAGTCTTAAACAACTTCCCCGCATCTGCATTGGCATTACCATCATTAACAGCTTCAACATCTTTTAGCCCATTACCATCCTTACCACCAGCCTTCCCAGCAGCATCAACAATCCCCTTTATCTCCTTCGCAATCCCATTAACACTCTCCTCATTAGCTTCCTTACCTTGCTCATTAGCAGCATTCCCAATCGGACCAGCAGCAGCACCCTTTATAGCATCACCAGCAGCCTTTATCATATCCTCCAACCATGCGCTCATCTCACCAACCACACTATTCACATTTACAGCCTTCCCACCATTATTATTATTAGCAGCAAACTTTCCATCCTTAGCCAACCCCCTCAAAACAATAGCAGCCGCAATCTTACCATTATTCTGCATAGCATTAAACCCAGCAGCAGCATTATCCCTATCCGTCCCAATAGCAGCCGCAATCGGATTCGTAGCCTGAGCAGCCTCCGCACCCTGCTGATCCGCACCCGCACCAGCAGCATCAACAATCGCTTTTATTATCTGCTTCCCACTAACCGCACTAACAGCAGCAGCCGCCTTCGCAACAGCCGCAACATCATCTAAAGCAGCATGAGTCTTAAACAACTTCCCCGCATCTTTGTTGGCATCATTATCACCAGCAGCTACAACATCTTTTAGCGCATTACCACCAGACTTCCCAGCAGCATCAACAATCCCCTTTATCCCCTTCGCAATCTCTTTAACACTCTCCTTATTAGCTTCCTTACCTGCAGCACCATTAGCAGCATCACCAGCAGCAGCCTTTATCATATCCTCTAACCATGTGCTCATCTCACCAACAGCACTCTCAACCACACTATTCACACTCTCCTTCTTAGCACCATTATCATTAGAAGCAGCAAACTTTCCATCCTTAGCCAACCCCCTCAAAACAATAGCAGCCGCAATCTTACCATTATTCTGCATTCTACCATTATTAAACCCAGCACCAGCATCCCTATTCGTCCCAATAGCAGCCGCAATCGGATTCGCAGCCTCAGCAGCCTTCTCGCCTGCCTGCTGATCCTCACCAGCAGCATCAACAATCGCTTTTATTATCTGCTTCCCACTAACCGCACTAACAGCAGCAGCCGCCTTCGCAACAGCCGCAGCATCAGCTAAACCACCACCACCAGTAGTCTTAAACAACTTCCCCGCATCTTTGTTGGCAGCACCATCACGAGCAGCTTCAACATCTTTTAGCACATT